>JAABSI010000028.1 GCA_011390455.1 Trueperaceae bacterium | reverse complement strand
CGCACCGCGCCCTCGACTACCGCCGTCGGGTGCACCGACCCCCGAGCCAGGTCCGCCGAACGCTCGGACCATCCGGCGAAGAACGCGTCGAGGCGCGCCAGGATCGCCCACGGTGGATCGTCGTCGAACAAGGCTCGCCACGCCGCCGGGACGCGCGCGAGGTCGAAGGTCTCGGGGAAACCGTCCATGCCCGCAGTCTACCCACGCCCACATCGGGGAGCGTTCGACCGCGCCGGAGGCCCCGCCGCGGTAGCATCCGCTCCACGTGCTGCACCTGATCGTGAACCCCACCGCGGGCCGGGGTCGCGCCCTCCCCCACCTCGAAGCGATCGTTCGCACCTTGGAGGCGGCGGGCGCGACCGTCGCCGTCCACACGACGGCGAGCCCCGACGCGGCCCGCGCCCTGGTCGCGACGCTTCCCGAGCAAGCGACCGCCGTCGCGGTCGGCGGCGATGGCACCGTCCACGCGGTCATGCGCGCCTGTTTCGAGCACGACCGGCGCCTGGGGGTGCTGCCGTTCGGATCGGGCGACGACTTCGCCCACGCGCTGGGCTTGGGTCGGACCCGCCCCGAAGCTGCGCTGCGCGCGCTGCTCGACGGTCGCGAACGCAGGATCGACGTCGCCACGGTCAACGACGAGCCCTTCGTCAACGCCTTCGGCACCGGCTTCGACGCCGACGTGGCGCGGCGCATCCTGTCGGCGCCGCCGAGCTTCCGAGGGGTGGCGCGGTACCTCTACGGGGTCCTCAGCGCCCTGCGCGACTTCCGCCTCGCCGACGTGGCCCTCGAGATGACGACGACCGGCGGCGAACGCGCCGGGTTCGAGGGGCCAGCGCTGCTGGTGGCGGTGCAGAACGGGCCCCGCACCGGCGGTAGCTTCCGCTTCGCGCCCGGCGCGCGGCCCGACGACGGCGTCCTCGACGTGGTGGTCGCCGGCGCGTTCGGCCGCGCCGGGACCCTGGCGATCCTGCCGCGCGTCATGCGCGGTCGCCACCTGGACCACCCCGAGGTGCACCGCTTCGCGGCCACCTCGGTCGACCTCCGCTGGTCGACGCCCGTGGCCGGCCACGCCGAGGGCGAGCCCGTGGGGGTGGGCGGCGAGTACCGCGTCCGCCTGAACCCGGGCGCGCTGCGCGTCGTCGCGCCCTGAACGTCCGCGAAGGTCGACCCCACGCAAAGGCGCGCGCCCCGTCCGAAGACGGGGCGCGCGCTCGTACCGTAGGTTCTGGGCGTCAGCTCAGAAGTCGACGGTGTACTTGATCGAGAACGCCTGGGCCGAAGCGAGCGAGCCGCCGCGATCCGAGGTGTAGTTCCCGTAGGCGAACATGAGGTCGTAGTAGTTCCAGGTGACCTCGTAGCCGAAGACGTTCTCGCTCTGACCGCTGTTGGTGTCGCTGGAGCGGCCGGCCGAGATGTCCGTGGCCGTATCGCCGAGCGCGCCGGTGTCGGTCGTGAGCGTGGTGTTGGTGCCCGTCCAAGAGCCCACGCGCGCCGAGAGCTCGCTGTAGGGCAGGAGGAACTCTTCGAGGTTCAGGCCGACGCTCCACTGGAGCTCGGAGGCGGTGAACGCCGAGGCGTCGCTCCAGGTGGTGCTGCGGTAGTTGGCCGCGGCCTGGAGGCTGGGCTTGAGGATGATGTCGAGCGCCTGCGTGCGCACACCGATGCCCGCGACGATCTCGCTGTAGTCGCTGGTGCCGGCGTCCGCGTCCACGTCGCTGCGGTAGCCGACGTAGGGGGTGAGCGAGACGATCGAGATGTCCAGCGCGTAGTCGGCGTTGGCGTAGATCAGGGTGCGGCTGTAGTCCGCTTCCCAACGCTCGTAGCCGGCGGCGATGTTCAGGCCGCTGATCAGCGCGTTGTCGGCGGCGCCGTCGTGCTCGATGCCGACGCCGAACTTGGTGTCGTAGTCGCCGTCGAGGAGGCTGTAGCCTTCGACGTCGCGAACGTTGGCGGTGCTGTCGACGACCGTGCCGTTCACGCTGGCCGACTCGTAGAAGCCGGTGAGCGAGAAGCCGGCGAACAGGTCCGCCGTGACTTCCACGCCGAAGCCGACGTTGGCGTCGGTGCTGACTTCTTCGGTGTAGCTGTCGAAGAAGCCGGTGACGTCGAGGATGAACAGGCCGAGGCCCGCTTCCACGCCGAAGCCGCTCTGGCCCAGCTCGAAGGGCTCTTCACCGGTGGTGAGGATGCCGTCGAAGCCGATCTCCATGGCGCGGTAGTTGCCGCCGAGGCTGTTCAGGATCGGGAGGCTGTCGCCGTCCACTTCCGCCACCACGTAGAGGATGTTGCCGGTGGAGCTGTTGGCGTACTCGAAGTCGAGCGTGACGAGGCCGAGCAGGTTCGCCATGCCGTCGAGACCCCAGACGGTGTCCGTGACGTTGTCGGCGAGGACGTCGTCCTTGTCGTCGGCGAGCGTGGCGTACTGAGCGAAGGAGACGCCACCCGAGAGGGTGATCGCGTCGCCGAACTCGGGCGCCATGGTGCCGCGGATGCCGCGCATGTAGCCGCCCGTGGTGTCGCTGAAGTACGCGGCGGTGAGGCCGGGGTTCAGGAACGCCAGGAAGTCGGGGGCGGAGACGGTCGCGACGTAGCCGTTCTCATCTTCGATGTCGAAGACGTACTCGGTGAACTCGACCGAGACCTCTTCACCGAACGCGAACACGAGCGGCTCGGCGCCGATCGGATCGAACGTGGTGGTGAAGTCGGTGACGGTGAAGACCCAGCCTTCGAAGCCGGTGGTGAAGGTGTTGTCGTCGGCGATGAAGCCCTGCTCGACCTCGACCTCGACCACGGCGGTGAAGCCGTTGAGGGCGCGCGGCGAGCCGGTGCCGTCGAAGGTGTTGCCGGCGGTGACGTTGAGCGTCAGGGTGACGTCGACGTCGCCGGTCTGCTGGCTGATGTCGGCGCGATCCTGGGCGCGCTCGCCCACGCTGTTGCCAGCGGCGGTGCCGGAGTCGTTCCCGTCGGCGGTGCCGGTCGAGAAGGTCGAGTTGCCCATCGAGCGGGGGGCGTTGGCGCCGTAGACGCGGTCGACGTCGAAGGTGTACGCACCGAGGGTGCGGCCGACGTAGTACTCGAGCGCGATGTTGCCCGAGAACCCGAGCGGGTTCGTTTCGAGCGCGGTCACGCGGTCTTCGAGGTCGCTGACCGACGCCATGATCTCGGCGTCGGCGGCCTCGAGGGCCGAGACGCGGTCGCGGAGGGCGACCTGATCGCGGCGCAGGAGGATGACGAACTCGCGGATGTTGGCGATGTCGCCGGCGTTGCGCTCGATGCCGGAGACGTCGACCATCGGAGCGGCGACGGAGCCGCCGGTGCCGAGGCCGTCGACGCGCGCGCTGAGGAGGCCGAAGGCCTGGTTCAGGGCAGCGATGTCGGAGGCGTTGGCGTCGGCGCCGGCCAGGGCCTGGAGGGCCAGGTCGTAGGCGCCGTTCGCGCGGGCTTCGGCCGCTTCGGCCTGGGCCTGGGCGGTATCGATGGCGACGCGCTGCGAAGCGATCTGGTTCTGGAGGTCGCGAAGGACGTCCTCATCGATGCCGCTCAGGTCCATGGACTCGAGGGCGTCGAGGCGGGCGCCGTTGGCGGCCACGTTGTCGGAGAGGCCGGCGATGGCGCTCTCGGCGGCCGCGAGGCGGACGCCTTGGGCGGCCACGTCGGCGGCGAGCTCCTGCATGGCGGCGCGGAGGCCACCGAGTTCCGCTTCCATGTTGGCGTCGACGACGGCCAGCATGCGGCTGATCACCAGCGCGGACTGATAGCGGGTGAAGGCTTCGTTGCCGCGGAACGTGCCGTCGGGGAAGCCGATGACGATGCCGAGGTCGGCGATCTCTTCGACCGCGTCGCCCGCCCAGTGCCCCGACGGGATGTCCGGGAAGCTCTGAGCCGTGGCGAGGCCACCGATGAGAAGGGCCGTTAGGATCGTGATGAAGAATTTCTGCATGTAGTACCCCTTGAAGTGCTGTTGGTGTCGTTCGGCGCGGTGCTTTGCTCGAACCACCCGGGGGAGTTTCCGTGTTTCCTCGTCCCAGGTCCGTCGGGCGCGGCGTTTGCGCCGGGTTCCGTGATCATCCGAAGCCGGTTCAAGGGGATGCACCTCCTTCCCATGCGGCTCCGGACCCGACACGGGTCCGCTCAGAAGGATGCCACGCGAGCAGGGTCCGTGTCAAGCGAGGTGAATCCCGGATGAGAGCACGGGACGCCGTCGGCGACGGCGTTTCGTGTGCTCGTGAACAACGTCACTCATGTTCTCCACATGGAAATTGCGAGGCTCGTGCAGCACGCCCCCATGTCTCTCATGAAGGTCGTTGCCGGCGCTCAGTCGCCCCGGTGGTAGGGGTGCCCCGACCGCAGCGCCTCGACCCGATACAGCTGCTCGCACAGCACCGCGAGCGCCAACTCGTGGGCGAGTGTGAAATCCGACAATCGCCAGGCTTCGGCGCACGCCGCGCCCACGGCGGCGTCCAGGCCGTCGGCGCCCCCTACCACCAACGTCAGCTTGCTCTCGCCGCGCAGGTCGAGCGCGCCGACGTGCGCGGCGAGCGCCGCCGTCGTGAAGCTGCGGCCGCGCTCGTCGAGGGCCACACCGCGCCCCTGGAGCGCCGCGACGATCGCCGGGGCCTCCTGGCGGCGGCGCGCCGCCGGGTCGCGCCCCTTCCCCGCCCGCACGACCACCAACTCGGCGGCCGCCAGGGCGTCGAGGCGCGCGAGGTCGCGCCGGATCGCGGCGCCGTACGGCCCGCCGTCCGGCTTCCCGACGCACACCAGCCGGTAGCGCACGCTCAGCCCTCGGTCGCCGCGGCCGCGTCCTCCAGCCCCAACTTCGCGAGCAGCTCACGGCGCCGCGTGGGGCGCAGCCCCGAGGCCTCGAGCGCGGCGCGCAGACGCTCCGGGTCGACGGCCGCGCGCAGCACGTCCAGCTCGGATCCGGAGAGGCGTCGCCCGTGGAGCACGTGCTCCTCGAACGCCGCGTAGGCCATCGGCGCGACGGCCCGCGCGCATCGGGCGATCGCGTCGCCGTAGGCGCGGATCTCGTACTGCGCGTGCCAGTCCATGCGCAGACGCAGGAAGTGGAACAGGTTGTGGAGGTCGATCTGCCAGTACATCTCGGTGTAGAGCGCGAGCGGCAGGTTGATCCGCGCGAGCTCGCGCGCGACGCCGTCCTCGATCAGCCCCTCGTAGGCGGCGTAGGTGGCGCGCTGACCGTGCGTGAGCGCGTCGACGACGCGGCCGCGGAGCGCGGCGGGCACCTCTTCGGGCGCCGAACCCTGCTTGTTCGAGGCCGATTGGTAGCGCACCTCGTCGGGGCGCGGCGCGTAGAACTCGTCGCGCAGGACGCTGTAGCGCCCCGAGAGCTCGTTGACGCGCGCCGTCCGGTGGCGGATCCACTGGCGGGCGACGAAGATCGGCATCTTGACGTGGAAGGTGAGCACCACCTGCTCGAAGGGGCTGGTGTGGCCGTGGCGCAGCAGGTAGTCGATCAGGCCCGCGTCCTCGCGGACGCTCTTGGTGCCTTCGCCGTAGCTGACGCG
This sequence comes from Trueperaceae bacterium, assembly GCA_011390455.1. The sequence goes on along the minus strand of JAABSI010000028.1, from coordinate 27,801 downwards.
CGCCGCCTGCACGATGCGGGCGTCGCCGCCCAGGTAGTCGACCAACCGCACGAAGCCGTGGTCGAGGACGCCTTGCTGGACGTCGACGAGCGCGTCCGCTTCGGGTACGGAGGTTCGGGGCATGGCGCGCATCGTACCCGCCGGTCGCGAGGCCTCACCCGGGGAGCAGGAAGTCGTCCTCCTCGATCGCCACGGGAACCGCGTCCGAGAAGCGCGCAGCGAGGCCCAGAAGCCCGTCGGCCAGCGGTTCCAGGTCGGCGGGGTCGCCCGCCTCCTCGACGTCCACGCGGCCGATCAGGTGGCGCTCGCCGACCGTGACGACGGCGCCCGGGCCGGCGGCGACCAGCCCCGCGAGGGCGAGCGTCACCGGGGGGGTCAGCGCCGCGCGGACGGCGGCGGCGTCGCGCGCGAACACCGCGAGCGCCGCGTCGACGTCGGGGAAGGCGCCGAGATCGACGCGCACCGCGCCCGACCGGCTCGCCTCGAGCGACTCGAGCACGGCCTCGCGGCGCGCGGTGGCGCGGAACGACACCTGCGCCAGCGGCCGTTCGCCGCGCACCAGGCACCAGCCGGTCCAGCGGACGACCTCGCCGGTCGGGCCCCGTCGGCGGCGCACGACGTCGAACAGGTACGCGGTGGGCGCTTCCGGGCGCCTCAGCGCGTGCACGTGGCGCAGCTCGGCCTCGTCGAGGTCGAGGAACCGCCGCAAGCGCTCCGCGACGTCGTCCGCCGGCGCCGCGCCGATGCGCGAGGCGAAGACCGCCCATCGGTCGGTGCGGCTGAGGTCACGGGGGCGGCGGCGGAACCACATGATGATCGAACCAGAGGTACCACGACGCGCCGCGCCGGACGCTGGAGATCAGACGTGGAAGCCGAACATCCGCATCTGCTTCTTGCCGTCGTCGGTCATCTTGTCGGTCGACCAGGCCGGCGACCACACGAACTCCACGTTCACCTTGCGCACCCCGTCGACCTTCATGCACGCCAGCTCGACGTCGGCCTGGATCATGTCCTGGACGGGGCAGCCCATGCTGGTCAGGGTCATGTCGACGTCGACGGAACCGTCCGCGTCGACGTCCAAGCGGTACACGAGGCCGAGGTCGACGATGTTGACCGGGATCTCGGGGTCGCGCACGACCTTGAGCGCCTCGATGCAGTCCGTACGAAGCTTCTCGGCGTCGACGGTCGTCGGTGCGGCGTTCGCGGCGGCGTTCGGGGCATCGGGGGCAGGTGCGTCGGTCATGCGGCCACGCTAGCAGAGGGCGCGTGCGCTTCGCGTCAGCCGAGGTCGACCGCGCCTCCGGGCAGCTGCGGTCGCTCGCGCCCGTCGTCCGCGTCGACGGTCCGGTCGGCGTCCTGCAGCGCGCGCAGCACCGCGTCCTCGGTCTTCGCCACGTCGGCGGCGAGCTCGTCGCGCACGCGCACCACGCGCTCGTGGAGCGCGGACAGGCGTTCGCGCACCGCCTCGTCGCCGGCGTCGCGACGCGCACCCAGGGCGTCGAGGCGCGCGCCCAGGCGCGATTCCATCCCGCTCCCCACCCCTTCGACGACCGACTCCAGCGCGTCCAGCCGACCGGACAGCTCGCGCACCGCCCCGTCGAGCGCCTGTTCGCGCCCGCGCTCGACGATGGCGCGCGCCTCCTCGAGTTGGCGCTCCAAGGCGGCGACCTGACGGAGCTGCCGCGAGCGGTCGAGCAGCGCCGCACCGAGGAACACCAGGGCGAGCACGAGCGGCACCCCGACGACGAACGGCCACAGCGGCATCCGAACGGTGGCGACCAGGAGGTCGACGGGCACCGGCTCCAGGAGCGCCGGCACGTTGAACGCGGCGACGACGAGGACGGGCACCACCAACACGGTCGCGATCCAGGATCGGAGCTTCATGCCCCCAGCCTACGCCCGCCGGGACGCCGCGGCACGTGCGAACCCGCAGGGCGGCCCGGACGCCGCCTACCAGTCGGCGAAGCGGTCGCGGTGCGCCACGAAGGCGATCGTCAAGGCGACCAGGGTCGAGATCAACGACGTGCCCCCGTAGCTCACGAGCGGGAGCGTGATGCCGGTGACGGGCGCCAGCCCGAGCGTGACCCCGACGTTCACGACCACCTGGAACCCGACGAACACCAGGACGCCGACGATGAGCAGCTGATCGCGGGCCGCGGCGCACTCGACCGCCATCGCCACCAGCCGCCAGAACAGCAGCCCGTACAGGGCCAGCAGCGCCACGGCCGCGACGAAGCCGCCCTCCTCCGCCAGGACCGGGAAGATGAAGTCCGTGTGCCGGAAGGGGATGAACCCGAGCTGGCCCTGGGTGCCCAGGCCGTACCCCTTGCCGGTCAGCCCCCCGGAGCCGACGGCGATGGTCGCCTGGATCACCTGATAGCCGGCCCCTTGCGGATCCGCGCCCGGGTTGAGGAAACCGACGATGCGCGCCTTCTGGTGGTCGCGCAGGTTGGGCACCACGAAGGCCGGGACCGCGACCGCCAACAGCAGCGCGACGAGCAGCACGTGGCGCACCGGCACGCCGCGCACGAGCACCATGCCCCCGCCGATCGCGAGCAGCACCAAGGCGCCGCCCAGGTCGGGCTCCGCCAGCACGAGCGCGGTCGGCACCGCGACGAGCAGCGCCGGCCGCACGTAGTCGACCCAGCGCTTGATCGGTCGGTCGTGCAACGCGGCGGCGAGCGCCACGAGGAGCGCCAGCTTGGCCAGCTCGGAGGGTTGGAACCCGGGCAACGGCCCGAGGTAGAGCCACGACTTGGCGCCGTTGACCTCGGTCCCGAACAGGTGCACGGCGACGAGCAGCACGAGCGACGCCACGTACGCATGCGGCGCGAAGCGCATCAGCCGCGCCCGCCCGAGCCACACCACGAAGGCGATCGCCACCGCCGCCGGCCCGAGGAACACGAGCTGCCGCGCGAACTCGTCGCCGGGCGCCGCGCTCGAGAGCGCCGCGAGGCCGGCCCCGAGGAGCAGGGCGGCGACGATGGGGAGGGTGAAGTCGATGCGGGTCATGGTCGGGGGCGCGCGGGTCCGTCGCTCGGGCGCGTGCACGTCAGTGTAGGCCGGACGCCCCGAGCGTCCGGTGAGAGCGGGCACGGATCTTCGCCGCCTCTGCACCCGACGCTACGGCGCCGGCGGCGTCGCGGCGGCATGCTCGCGGCATGCATCGCTCGGTCGGCCCCCTGCTCGGCGCGCTCGTCCTCGCAGCCTCGATGGTCCTCCCGGCGTCCGCCCAGGGTTCGGGGCCAGCGAGCGCCTGGCGGGTCGAGGGCGAGGCGGTCTACGAGGCTCGCGACGCGTTGGCCAGCTGGAGCGGGCGCGCGCCGTTGGCCTCCGCGGAGCTCCGCTTCGATCCCGCCGCCCCGTCGGGCCTCGAGCTGACGGCGCTCGTACGCCCTGCGGCGTTCGACTCCGGCAACCCGCTGCGCGACCTGAACGCGCGCCGCACCGTCTTCGAGGTCGACGACCACCCCGAAGCGACCGCCCGGGTCACGGCCGACCCCGCCGCCGGACCACCTCAGCGCGTGCCCGGCGGCTGGGCGGTGCCGATCGCGGTCGACCTGACGCTCCACGGCGTCACGGTGCGCTACGCCGCCGAGGCGCGACTCGACCGCGAGGGCACCGAATGGACGGGCACCGCGGTCCTCACGCTCTCGCTCGACGCCCATGGCATGCAGCGACCCCGGCTGTTCGGGATCCTCACCGAGGACCCGGTGCGGCTCGAGGTGCGCGTGCGCGCGCGCCCGGCCCCCTGACCCACGCCAGCCACTCGACGAGCAGGGCGGCCACCGCGATCGCCAGCAACCACGCGGCGATCGCCGTCGGGCGCTCGACGCGCAGCGGCGCCTCGGCCTCCGGCACGCGGTCGTCGGGGGCCGGTAGCGGGAGGCGCGTCTGCTCCTCCGCCAGGAGCGAGACCGTCACGTCGCGACCGCCGACGCGCGCGAGTCCCGGCGTGGCGACGCGGTTGCCGGCGTCGTCGATCACGCCGAGCGGCGCTCGATCCGCACCGCGGTAGGCCTCGAGGAGGTTGGCCACCAGCGTCGGGAACGCAGCCCGGAACACCAGGTCGGTCTGGCTCGGATGCACGGCGAACGCCAGCACGCGCACGCCGTCCCGCTCCCGGTACGCCAGGACGGGCCGCTGCTCCGCGGTCCACGCGAGCACCCGCCATCCCGCCCTCTCGAGTTGCTCGCGGGTCGCCTCCCACGGGAGCGGGGGCCCGTCGGAGCCCTCGGGCGCCGGGCGCGCCGGACCGAGCCCGACCGCCACCTCGCGCAGGTCGACGAACCGCAGGAGCGGGTCGGTGCGCGCCCAATCGGCGATCGAGGCCGCGCGCGGTTCGGCGGTCGCCGGGGCGACGACGACGTAGTCGCCGGGTGCCAGCGCGTCGGGGTCGGCGCCCGTGAGCACGCGCACGTCCGCGGCCACCCGCGCCGCGGCCCCCGTGACGGTCACGTCGGTCCCCGGCACCGCCGCGAAGGCCCGCCGCAGGCGCGACTCGTCCGCATCGAGCACGACCCGCGCCGCGCGCCGACCGGCGTAGGCGACGTCGTCGAGGTCGAGGGCGTCGGCCGTGCCGCCCAGCTCCAGGCGCGCGACCACCACCTCGCCGACGACGTCGATCGGGAAGGTGGCGGTCGCGCGACCGCCGGCCGGGACCAGCACGTCGGTGCGAGCGACGAGCCCGCCGTCGCGCCGCTCGAGGACCACCCCCACCGAGACCGGTCGCACGTGGGTCGAGGCGATCGCGACGAACGCCTGCTGGATGCCGAGGTCGAACGCCACGATCCCGACGTTGCGGCCGGTCCCGGCGACGTCGACGCGCCGCACCCCGGCGCGCTCCTCCCCCGGGTCGTCGCTGATCCAGGCTACGGTGCCAGCGTCGAGGGCCCGCGCGAGGTCCAACGCGGCCTCGGCGTCCACGCGCGCGTCGACGGCCTGGAAGGTGTCGAGCGCCGACCGGAGCGCCGCACGGTCGCGCGTGAAGGGCAACACGAGCTCGGGCACCGCGCCGGCGCGCACCAGCGCGACCGCCCCGGCGTCGTCCGCGAGCTCGAGCACCGCGGCGCGGGCACGATCGAGGCGGCGCCCCTCGGGGTCGACGGCGGCGAGGCGCGCGCCCGCATCGAGCACGACCACCAGGTCGGGCGGACCGCGCCGGTCGAGGCTCGGCTGGGCCAGGGCCAGCGCGGCGGCGGTGACCGCCGCCAACTGCAGCAGCAGCGTCCAGGTGGGCCGCCAGCGTCGGCGCGTCGAAGCCGCGCGGCGCGCCTCGTCCCACAGGAACAACGCCGCCACCGGTCGCGGCCGGTGGCGCATCCGCCGAACGTGCCACCAGACGACGAACGGAAGCGCCAGGAGCAGCGCCAGGAAGGCCGGTGCGGCGAAGGTCAGGCCCACGCCGGCCCCCTCGCGGTCGGCCTTCGGCGGGGCCCACGAGGACGAACGGGCGGGACGGGTCCGGGTCGGTACACTCGCCCCGAGCCTACCGCGCACCCGCATCCGGAACAGGAGCCGTCATGACGACCCCCACGACCGATCCGCTTGCACCGAACGGCGCGCTGCCGCTGGGCAGCGCCGCCCCCGACTTCGACCTGCCGACCGCGACCGGCGACCGCATCCGCCTCGCCGACGTGGATACCGAGCTGTTCGTGTACGTCCAGGGGTGCAACCACTGCCCGGTCGTGCTCGCGTACCTCGACCGCCTGCAGCAGTTGGCCCGCGCGTACGCCGGCCGCGCGACCTTCGTCATGGTGAACGCCAACGACGCGGAGCGCTACCCGGACGACTCGTTCGACGCCATGCAGGCCTTCGCCACCGCCCACGACCTCGCGTTCCCGTACGCCTGGGACGCGGACCAGCAGGTCGCCCTCGCCTACCGCACGGTGCGCACCCCCGAGGTGCTGGTGTTCGATCGCGAGCGCCGGCTGCGCTACCACGGCCGCGTCGACGACGCGAAGGACCCCTCCGAGGTCGAGCGCCACGACCTTCGCGAGGCGCTCGAGGACCTGCTCGCCGGCCGTCCGGTAGCCGTGCCCCAGACCTGGGCGGTCGGCTGCACGGTCAAGTGGACGCCGGCGCACCTCGAGGCGCGCAACGCCTGACGGCGTTCAGCCGCCGCGGGTCGCGAGGATCACCAACAGGCCGCCGCCGGCGTTCTCGAGCGCGTGGTCGGTGCCGGCCGGGACCGGGAGCACCTTCCCCTTGCCCAACCGCACGACGTCGTCGCCGTGGCGGACGAGCGCTTCGCCCTCGAGCACCTGGTACGCGCAGGGGCGGTCGAGCGCGGACGCGTCGAGCCGTTGACCGGCCTCGAACCCGAGCACCTCGAGGGTGAGGCCCGGGAGGTCGGCGAGGACGTTGCGCTGCACCGCGGCGAGGGAGAAGCGGCGGGCGTCGGCGATCGAGATGGCGTTCATGGAGTCCTCCAGGGGCACGTGGCAGGGCCGAGTGGGGCGGCGGGCGTTCGCGGGCGCACCGTGCGCCCCCTTCGGACCCGGATCGGGCCTCGAACGCCCTGAGTGTACCGCCGTCGGGCCGTGTGGATAAGACTCCGGTTCTGTGGATAACCGGCCGACGCTTGACAAGCCCGACGGCGTTTGGTAGGAGCGCCGCTCGAGCGCCCGGCCCGAGAAGCATCGTCCTGGACGGGCCTAATCGCTAAGGCGGGTCTGTGAGGCGGCTTTCACGGTGCGCCGGCGCCTTGTCCACACCCTTGTGGATAACTCGATCGCGCTGTGGACATCCGCGGAAGCGCGTGCGGCGCGCGATCGCGGGGCTCAGGCACCGCGCACGGCGGCGACGAAGGCGCGCAGCAGCGCATGGTCCTTGACGCCGGGACTCGACTCCACCCCCGAGGCGACGTCGACGCCGTAGGGGCGCAGCCGGTCCACGGCCCGCGCGACGTTGCCTGGCGTCAGGCCACCGGCGAGCACCCAGCGGGGCCCGCGCGCCAGGGCAGCCGCGGCCACGGTCCAATCGAACGCGACCCCGCTGCCCGGCTCGGGTCCATCCACCAGCAGCGCCGCGATCGGCTCCGCGGCGTGGACGGCGGGATCGAACCCCGGCCGCCAGCGCACCGCGCGCACGACGGGCACGTGAAGGGCGATCTCGGCGACGGTGGCGGCGTCCTCGCGTCCGTGCAGCTGCACGGCGCTGAGCCGGGCGCCGCGCACGGCCTCGAGCACCGCCCGCACCGGAGCGTCGACGAACACCCCCACGCGCGCGACGAACGGGCCGACCGGGTCGAGCACGCGCCGCGCCTGGTCGACGTCGACGCGCCGCTTGGAGCCCGCGGCGAAGATCACGCCGAGCGCGTCGGCGCCGACCGCCTCCGCCGCCAGCGCGTCCTCGGGGCGCGTGAGGCCGCAGACCTTGATCCGGACCGGCTCGTTCACCGCGGCACCTCGTCGCGCCCGAGGACCACGACGCGGCGCCCGAGGGCGGAGGCCAACAGGTCGCGCCGGAGCGATGCCGCCTCGACCTCCACGTGCACGTCGCCGTCCGAGCGGGCGTGCACCCGAACCTCGTCGGCATCGACCTCGACGTCGACGCCCGTGACCCGCTGAGCCTTGCCGCGCTCGAGGTACTCGGCCAGCCTCAGCATGCCCGAGAGCACCCGCAACCGGTCGACGTCGCCCGGGGCGAGCACGGCGTCGAAGCCGTCCGCCGACGGCGTCCCCTTGCGGTGGTAGCGCACGAGCAGCGCCAACAGCACCTGCTCGCGGTGGTCGAACCCGGGCAGCGCACGACCGAGGGTCAGGGTCAAGCCATGGTGCTCGTGGCGGTAGTAGTCGACGGCCATCCCGACGTCGTGGATCCACGCGGCGTGCCCGAGCAGGTCGCGCTCCGCCGCACCGAGGCCATGGACGCCCTCGAGGGCGTCGAACAAGGCGAGCGCGAGCGCGCGCACGTGTCCGTTGTGGGCCGGGTCGTCGTGGTACTGGCGCATGAGGTTGAGCACCGAGAAGGTGCGGACGTCGTCGAGCAGGTGATCAGGCGCGTCGGGCAGCAGGTGGGGGTAGAAGAGCCCCTCCCGCAAGCCCTGGCCCGAGACCAGCACCTCCGGCACGCCCGCGGCGGCGACGACCTGGGCGATCACGATCGCGCCGGCGGCGACGATGTCGGCGCGGTCGCGGTTGAGGCCCGGTACGGCCGCGCGCTCGGCCGTCGTCATGGCGGCGAGGTCGCGCGCGATCTGCTGCAGGTCGGCGGCGGGCAAGCGGTAACCGTGGAGCAGGTCGAGGGGGTAGCCGACGCGCTTCTGGTGGACGTTCGCGAGGTTGCGCAGGGTCCCGCCGACGCCGACGAAGGTGGTGGTGGCGCCGGAGGCCGCGAACCACGGAGCGACCGCCTCGCGGGTGGCCGCGGCGAGCGCCTTGATGCCCTTCCCCTTGGGCGGGTCGCCGCGCAGGTAACGCTCGGTGGTGCGCACCGCGCCGAGCGGCCAGCTGGCCCCGCGGCGCCAGCGCCGACCGCGGAGCTCGGCCAGCTGGAAGCTGCCGCCGCCGAGGTCGAGCGTGACGGCGTCGTGCACCCCGAGGCCGTTGGCCACCGCCAGCGCACCGATGCGCGCCTCGTCCTCGCCGCTCAGGACCCGCAGGTCGACGCCCAGGTCGGCTGCGGCGGCGACGAACGCCGCGCCGTTGGTGGCGTCGCGCACCGCGCTGGTGGTGGTCGCGACGAGGTCGTCGACCTCCGCGGCCTCCGCGTAGCTGGCGAAGGTGCGCAGCGCGGCCAGGCCGCGGGCGAACGGCTTGGCGCCCAGCTCGCCCCCCTCCTCGAGCCCTTCCGAGAGGCGCACCACGGCGCGCAGTTCGTCGAGCTGCCGCCAGGAGCGACCGGGCTCGTAGGCCAGGGCGATGAGCTTGGCGGTGTTCGAGCCGACGTCGACGATCGCGATGCGCTTCATGGACGGGCACCGATCGCGGGCGGCGCCATCAGAACGCGTCGCGCACGTGGCGCACCGAGGGGGCGGGCTCGTCGCCGTCCACGAGGAAGGCGTCGAAGCGCACCGGGTCCTCGTGGCGGCCGTGGCGGGCGAGCCAGCGCTCCGCCGCGCGCCGCACCTTCGCCTGCTTGCGGGCGTCGAGGCTCTCGGCCGCCCCGCCGAAGGCTCCGCGACCGCGCTGGCGGACCTCGACGAAGACGACCGCCCCGCCCTCCTGCATCACCAGATCGAGCTCGCCGCCGCGGCTGCGCACGTTGGCGTCGAGCGTGACCAGACCGCGCGCTTCGAGCTCGGCGCGGGCGAGGCGCTCCGCCCAATGGGGGGCCGGAGCGGCGGCGGTCAGCTCGGGACCACCGGGACACGCGGCGCGTCGGCCCACAGCCCCTCGAGGTCGTAGAACTCGCGCGCTTCGGCGCTCATCAGATGCGCGACCACCCCGCCGTAGTCCATCAGCACCCACCGCGCCGACGGGCCCTCGACGGCCTTCAGCCGGGCGCCCGTCGCCTTGAGGCGCTCGCGCACCTCGCCCTCCATCGCCTGCAGTTGGAGCGAGGACTCGCCCGTCGCGACGACGAACCAGTCGAGGGAGTCCGAGACCTCCTCGAGGTGGAGCACGGCGACGTCGAGCGCGCGCTTGTCGTCGAGCGCGTCGACGATCGCCTGGACCTCGGCGGGCACGGCGGAGGCGGGGGTGGCGTCGGGTCGGACGGCGGCATCAACGGTGGGTTCGGTCACGCGGGCTCCTCGGGGCGCTCAGGGCGCCGGATCGGACGGCGCCACCGCCAGGTCGGCGGGGGCGAAGACGGGGGGTTCGGGGTTGGGGGTGGGGGCGTCGTCGCCCAAGACGAGCTGGATGCCGACGGCGCGTCCCGCGACGGCGGGGAGCCGGTCGATCTGCTGCTTGCCGATGCCGAGCAGCGCCGCGTAGTAGTCGGCGTCGCTCCAATGGGGCGCGGTCACGACCAAGCGGCTGGGCGCCGGGTCGAAGGAGGCCTCGGTGAGGACCAGATGCTCCTCGGGGACGCCCATGGCCACGAGTTGATCCAGGACCGCATCGCCGGTCCCCTCACGGCCGCTGCGGTCGACGACGTGGACGGTGGCCTCGGGCGCGTCGACCCAGGCACGCGCCTCGCCGCCGAAGGTCGCGGCCAGGAACGCCTCGACCTCGCGCCGGTCGAGGAACACGGCGCTGGAGCCCTCCGCCTCGTACGTGGGCAGGGTGGCCGAGCGCAGCTCGAAGCGCGCCAGGCGGGGCAGCAGTTCGCGCACGAGCGTCGGGCTCGCGTTGGTCTCGACGTCGGCGAAGAACACGTCGATCAGTTCCGGCACGACCGTGACCGCCCGCACGTTGAGGTCCCGGACCCGCTGCAGCATCGCGTAGGCGAGGCTCTTGACGTTGTCGAGCCGGTCGAGGTCGCCGCGCACGGTCTCGCGGAAGCGCACGAAGCCGGACGCGGCGGAGCCGTCGAGCACCTGCGGACCCGGCCGCAGGTCGATGTGGAGCCCTGCGGCGCGATCCGAATAGAGCATGCGGTAGGGCACGTTCACCTCGACGCCGCCCAGCGCGTCCACCACGTTGGCGAACAGGTCGAGGTTGATCACCGCGTAGTAGTCGACCGGCAACCCGAGCAGCTCCTCGACGGTGCGCCGCAGCCCCTCCGCCCCCTGATAGGCGTACATCCCGTTGATCTTCGTCTGCCAGGCATCGAGGTAGAGGTCGCGCGGGATGGCGATCAGGGTGACCTCGTCGCCCACCACCGAGACGTAGAGGATGGTGTCGGTCAGGTTGCCGTCGAGCCCGCGCGGGCCCGCGTAGTTCCAGCCGACGATCGCGCCGCCGGCGCCGTACACGGGCGTGCTGAGTTCCGGGTAGTAGAGGCGGTCGCGCCCCGCGAGCACGAAGCTGTAGACGGTGGTGCCTGCGTCGACGCCGAGCAGCTCGCGCTGGAACTCGTTGAGCTCGGTGCGGGCGATGTCGCGGTCGAGCCAGAAGCCCACCAGCCCGACCGCCGCGACGACCAGCCCCAACAGTTGGAGCAGCCGCGACCGGCGCCGGCGCGCGCGGGCCGGATCAGGGGGTGGGTTCGGTGAGATCGTCATGCACCTGCAGCGTACGCGGATGGACGGCCTTGCCGCGACCGGTCAGATACCGGATCTTCGCCTCGAGCGCCCGCCGGAACGCGCGCTCCAGGTTCGTCATCGCCATGGCCCGGACGTCGTCGTTGACCCCTCGCCCGGGTTCGGACACGTCGGCGACGTACAGCGCCATCGCCACCCGGTTGCCGGGGCGCGGACCGTTGACGTGCCCCTCGATCGCGTCGAGGACGCGCTCGTCGGTCACCCCCCACGCTTCCGCCACCACGCGCCCGGCGCGCCCGTGCAGCGCCATGGGGTGCGAACGCTCCAGGTCGCTCTCCGGCGGCGCCAACTCGAACAGCCGCGCCGGCGACTCCTCCCGAGCGACGTCGTGGAGCACGGCCGCGAGGCACGTGGCGCGCAGTTCGCCCGCGTCGAAGCGGTTGGCGAGCGCGATCTGCTCGGCGAGCTCGGCGACCCGCAGCACGTGGGCGTAGCGGTCCGGCGACAAGCGCATGCGCACCCGATCGCAGTAGGGCGCAAGGCTCGCGCGACGGCACGGACCGACCGTCGGCAGGGGGTGGAGGGGGTGGGCGGTCTCGCTCATGTCGACCAGGGCTCGCGTAGGAGATGGCGGGCCCGGCGTTCGGGCCGCCGTGCTGCGAAGGTTAGCACGGCCCCGTGCGGGACGCGGGCCTCAGGAGGCGCGGGCGTCCGGGTCCGCTGCGCCGTCCTCGGCCGCCGCGCCGTCCTCGTCGGCTGCACCCTCCACGCCATCGGAGGCGGCTTGAGCCGCCAGGTAGCGACGCTCCGCCGCGACCTCGTCGGCCGCTTCGGCCGCCTCCTCCGCCTTGGCCGCGGCCTCGGCCGCCGCCTCGTCGAAGTACTCGAACACCGCCCCGCCGATGCGGACGTCGTCGCCCGTCTTGGCGCCGGTCTTGCCGAGCAGCTTGTAGACGCCGAGCTTCAGGAAGTGGCGCTGCAGGTAATCGACCGCGTCGCGGTTCGACGGGTCGAAGCGGGCCACCACCGCCTCGAGCTCGCGACCGTGGACGATCCAGCCGAGGCCGCTCTCGTCGCGGGTCACGCGCATCGCGGGTTCTGCGACCACCTGCTTCGAAGTGTCGGCGGCGGGCGGTCGGGGCGCGTCGGGCAACAGCACGAAGAGCGCGTCGACCAGGTCGGTCAGGCCGTCGCCGCGCTCGGCCGAGGTCGGCACCACGGGCAGGCCGTACTCGGCGAGCAGCTCGACGCCGGCCGCCACGGCCTCGGCGTCGATCAGGTCGACCTTGTTGAGCACGATCAGCGCCGGCCGCTCGAGCAGCAGCGGCTCGTACGCCTCGAGTTCGGCGCGCAACGAGGCGAGGTGCGCCAGCGGATCGGCGGCCGCGTCGAGCACGAAAGCCAGCAGCCGCGTTCGCGACACGTGCCGCAGGAACTCGAGGCCCAGCCCCTTGCCCAGGTGGGCGTCTTCGACGATGCCGGGCACGTCCGCGATGGTGAAGCGCTCGTGCCCCCGTTCGACCACCCCGAGGTTGGGGGTCAGCGTGGTGAACGGGTAGGCGGCGACCTTGGGCCGGGCGTTTGAGAGCGCGGCGAGCAGGCTCGACTTGCCTGCGTTCGGGTAGCCGACCAGCCCGACGTCGGCGATCGTGCGGAGCTCGAGCCGCAGGCGCCGCTTCTCGCCCGGGGTGCCGTACTCGAAGAAGCGCGGCGCGCGCCGGTACGAGTTGGCGAAGGCCGCGTTGCCGCGCCCGCCGATGCCGCCCGCCGCGACGCAAGCGCGCTCGCCCACCTCGATCAGGTCGGCCAGCACCTCGCCGGTATCGGCATCGACGGCGAGCGTGCCGATCGGCACGGGGATCGTGACGTCGGCGCCGTAGGCGCCGGCGCGCTCGCGCCCCTCGCCCTGCAGGCCGGTGCCGCCCTTGTAGACCTGGCGGGTGACCAAGCGGTCCAGCGAGGTCACGTCGTCGATCGCTTCGATCCAGACCGCCCCGCCGTTGCCGCCGTGGCCGCCGTCCGGGCCGCCCTTGGGGATGTACTTCAGGCGCATGAAGGACAGCGCGCCGTCGCCCCCCTTGCCGCCCTGCACACGGATCTCGATGACGTCACGGAAGGGCATGGGGGTCGGTCCTCTCGGGTCGGGCCCAACGGGTGGGGCGCCGACGGGGTCGATCGGGGGTCCGGCGGCCGCGGCGGCGCGCCATGCACAGCGCGCGCGACCGGGGGCCGCGCGCGCTGGGAGCCGGGTTGAGGTCGAGCGAGCGGGCAGGACGAGCCGGTCCGGCGGGCGCGCCGGGGATCGTGCTCAGTCGGCGGCGATCGCCTCGGTCGCGGTCTCTTCGATGCTGATGAAGCGCCCCTTGGCGCCCTTGTCGGCGAAGCGGACGATGCCGTCGCGCAGCGCGAAGATGGTGAAGTCCTTGCCGAGCCCGGCGTTGCGGCCGGCCTTGAACTTGGTGCCGCGCTGGCGGACGAGGATGTGGCCGGCGGTGACGACCTCGCCATCGAAGCGCTTCACGCCGAGGCGCTTGGACTGGCTGTCGCGACCGTTCTTGGAGCTGCCGACGCCTTTTTTGTGGGCCATGGTGGTCTCCTCGCGCCCGTCAGCCGACGATTTCGGTGACGCGGACTTCGGTGTAGGGCTGGCGGTGGCCGGTGTGGCGGCGGTAGTTGGCCTTGGCCTTGAACTTGTAGATGTGGATCTTCTCGCCCTTGCCGTGGGCCACGACCTGGGCCTTGACGCTCGCGCCGTCGACGCGCGGAGCGCCGACCTTGACGGTGTCGCCACCGAGCATCAACACGGGGAAGTCGACGGTGGCGCCGGCTTCGGCCTCGAGTTTCTCGAGGCGTAGGACGTCGCCCTGCTGGACGCGGTACTGCTTGCCGCCGGTCTCGATGATCGCGAACATGCTTCTCCTACCTCCGATGCCCGCGGCCGGCGCTGGGCCGGGTTCGGGGCGACGTGCGAACGAACACGCTCCGCTTGGGCTCGAGGCCTCGCAGGCGTGGGTTTGCGCAAGAACGGGGTGGCGGGGGCCGAGGCCCGACGCGTCCCAGAACCGAGAGTCTAGCAGACGCCGCGCCGGCACCGCAACGGTGCGCGATGCCGGCGGACGGTCGGGCCGCGGCTCAGGCCGGCTGCGGCCCCGGTCGGGCCGCCGGTCCGCGGCCGGCGTCGGCCTCGGCGGCCGCGACGCGCCCCTCGGGGACCGGCAGGTTCGCCTCGTCGCGGCGCGCGAGCCGGGACGGCCACCAGACCACCTTGCCCATGTCGTAGAACAGACCGGGCACCAGGAACGAGCGCACCACGAGGGCGTCGAGGAGCACCCCGAAGGCGACCAGGAAGGCGATCTGCGCCAGGAACAGCAGCGGGATGACCGCGAGGGCGGCGAAGGTCGCGGCGAGCACCACCCCGGCCGACGTGATGACGCCGCCGGTGACCCGCAGCGCGACCAGGACCGCCCACCGGGTGCCGCGCGCCGGCGTCTCCTCGCGGATGCGGCTCACCAGGAAGATCGTGTAGTCGATCCCGAGCGCCACCAAGAAGACGAAGGCGAAGAGCGGCACCACCGGATCGGCGCCCGGGAAGCCGAAGACGTGCTCGAACACCAGCCCAGAGATGCCCAGGGTGGCGAAGTAGGAGAGCACGTTGGCGCCCATCAGCACCAGCGGTGCGAGCACCGACCGCAGCAGCACCATCAGCATCGCGGTGATCACCAGCAGCACGATCGGGATGATGCGCCAGAGGTCGGCGCGGGCCGTGGCGCGGGTGTCGAGATCGGTGGCCGTCGGGCCGCCGACGAGCGCTCCCTCGTCCGCGCCGCGCACCGCCGTGCGCAGCGCCGCGACCGTGGCGATGGCGGCGTCGCCGTCGGGCGCGTCCGCGAGCGTGGCCTCGAGCTGCACCCACGACCGCCCCTCCAGCTCCTCGACGCGTGCCGGCCGCGATTCCGGAGGACCGCCGAAGCCGGAGCGCGCGACCGCCACCGCGGCGACCCCGGGCACCCCCTCGGCCGCGGCGACGAGCGCTTCGAGTCGATCCGCGGCGCCGTAGACGACCGCGGGGGCCCCGGCGCCGGCCGCGAAGTAGCGCGCCTGCACCTCTTGGCCGGCGCGGGACTCGGTCGCGCCGAGCACCACGTCGGTCTGGGCGACGCCGTCGGCGGCGAAGAACGGGGCGAAGGCCGAGAACCCGAGCAGGACGAGCGCCGTCGTGAGCCAGACGGCGCGCGGCCGGCGCGCCACCAGGGCGGCCACCTTGGCCCAGACGCCGCCGGTATGGACGACGGGCGAGGCACGGACCGCGCTGGCCTCGCGCCGGGGCGGGAACGGCCAGAAGGCCGCTCGACCGAAGAGCGCGAGCAACGCCGGCAGGAAGCTCAGCACCGCGACCATGGCGACCGCGATGCCCACGGCGGCGACCGGCCCGAGCGCCTTGTTCGAGTTGAGGTCCGAGAGGAGCAGCACCAGCACGCCGCCGATGACCGTGCCCCCGGAGGCCAGCACCGGCTCGAAGGCCCCGCGCCAAGCGCGACGCACCGCGGCCACGACCGAGTCCTCCCCGCGCAGCGCCTCCCGGAAGCGCGCCACGAGCAGCAGCGAGTAGTCGGTCGCCGCGCCGATCACCAGGATGAAGAGGATGCCCTGGGCCTGCCCGTTGAGGGTGATCCAGCCCCACTTGGCCATGAAGTAGACGGCGACCACGGCGTTGGCCAGCGCGGCGACCGAGGCGAGCAGCACGAGCAGCGGCAGCACCGGGCTGCGGTAGACGACGAGCAGGATGACGAGGACGGCGACGACGGTGACGACGAGCAGGATGCCGTCGATGGCGCCGAAGGCGGACACCAGGTCGGCGACGAAGCCCGCCGGACCGGTCACGAAGGCGGTGGCGCCGCCCGGAAGGTCTTCGAACACGCCGCGCAGGGCCGGCACGACCGTCGCCGGTTCGCCGTCGACCGAGACGAAGGCCTGGAAGGCGACCGGTTCGTCCGACGCGCTGCGCTCGGCCGACGGGAGGAGCGGCGAGCCGGCGCCCACGCCCTCGAGCGCGCGCGCCGCCTCGAGGCGCGCGGCGAGCTCCGCCTGGAGATCGGCGTCGGCGCCGTCGGGCACCTCGACGACCACGATCGCCGGCGCGCCGCCGCCGTCCCCGAAGGCCGCCTGGAGCTCCAGGGTGCGCGTCGACTCGGCGTTCGCGGGTAGGAAGTCGGTCTGGGACGTCGACTGGACCTCGGTGAGCAAGCCGAAGAAGGGCCCGCCGACCCCGCTCCCGGCGAGCCAGACGAGCGTGACGACGAGCGGCAACACGAGGCGGAAGAACCTTGGCATGGCGTCGGAGCCCCCTCCACCGAGGCGCGCGGTTCCCGTGCCCCGGAGCGCGCAGCGGGCACCGTGCCCGTGGACGCACGTCGTTCATACCGTCGCTCCACCTAACGTTTGGTAGGCCAGCGCGGGTTCTGCGCTTCGAGCGCCGAGCGCCCACCTGAAGACCACGAGCCGCGGCCCCGGGTTTCCGGGGCCGCGGCCATCGTGTTGCTCGGTCGTGGTGGCGCCGGGGGCGCTACCGGACGGTGATCGTCGTGCTCGCACCCAACTCGTAGCCGTCGTCCCACAGGAGCCGGATCTCGTACTCGCCGGGTTCCGCCGGCGCGGCGAACTGCGCGTAGCCCGAGGTGGCCCCGCCCACGTACTGCCAGCTGCCGAACGAGTCCATGGGGGCGTCCGCGTTCGCGACCGTCAGCCAATCCCGCGTGTTGCCTCGACCGTTGGCGAACAGGACCTCGATAGCCTCGCCGGGCGCGTACGCATCGGCCGTCGTGGACACCGTCGGTTCGCTCGTCGTTTCCGCGAGGGCCGCGGCCAGGTCCTCGAGCGGTCCGCGGCGCGTCAGGTCGATCTTGCCTTCGGGATCGCAGTCGACGCCACCGCCGTGGATGCCGCCGGCCGGCATCGGGATGTCGTACGAAGCTTGGATCCGCGCGTCCAGGCCGGCGACGAGCGCCTCACCCAGGCGCAGGCCGTTGCGCGCTTCGGTGTTGCTGTAGTAAGTGAGGTACTCGCGGGCCAGGTCCGCGTCGCCGGCGTCCAGCAGGCGCGTCGCGATCGCCTCGACGGTCGCTTGATCCTCGATCAACCCGTGCTCGAATCCCTGAAGGGTCTCCGTCACTTCCGGAAGGAAGCGCACGGGATCGGAGCACGTGTAGTACATGAGCCGCTTGAAGGTCCGGAACGCGAAGGACGTCGCCTCTTGGAGCTGGTAGTTGGACGACAGGAACTCGGACCCGGAGTCGCGGTACAGGTACCGATGCTTGCGGAACTCCGGAAGCACGTCGGTCGTGCCGATGTGCCACGGGATGAAGGGCGCCGTGACCGAACCGGTCGGCGCGACCCACAGGCGGGCCAGCTCGGGGTGCTTCAGCTCGGTCCGAAGCTCCGCTACCTGGCCGTACCCGTTGGTGTCGCTCGAGACGCCCGGGTCCCGCACCACGGCGATGAACTCGCGGAGCGACACGGGGGCGAGCTCGCGTAGGCGCTCCTCGAAGCCCAGGACCGTGCTCGAAGGCGTCGCGCTGCCCGCGTAGACGGCCTGCACGTCGAAGTCCTCACCGGCATCGGGATCGAACCACCCTTGCTCGACTGCGAAAGAGATGAAGTTGCTCGAGGCGAGGAACTCCGGGTCGTCCTGATCCGCGAGCACGAGGTTCTCGAAGTCGATGTGGTCCCGGGGGATCGGGTTGGCGTAGCCGGGGTACGACATCCGGACCTCGTCCGGCCCGAGACGCTCGGCGACCCACAACCCCTCACCACCCGCGTACTGGATCATGACCCAGCCCTCGGTCGGGTCGGCGAAGAGGTGGGAGTTGCCGCCGTACGTCGAGAAGCCGTGCTCGTCGATGAGCGCTCCGACGATCTCGACGGCTTCCCTCGCGGTCGTGGCGCGCTCCATCGCAATGCGGGCCAGGTCGCTGTACTGAGGACCGCGCTGCGGCGACGGCGTCATCTCGCGGAGCTCGCTGCGCGACGGCGACCAGATGTCGCGCACGGCGAGCTGGTGCTCGTTCAGGCCGCCGTTGGTCAGCGGCGGCGGGAATCCGGCGAAGTCCGAGTAATCCGTGGTGATGTACTTGAAGGTCGAGCCCACCTGCGGGATCTCCGTGAACTCACCCGGATAGCGGGCTTCCTCGGTGACGCCCACGCGGATGGTCGCTCCGTCTTCGTGCGTCCGAGCCGGAACGATCTCCAGCCAATGGCCCGAGACCTCGTCGCCGCTCCCACCGATGAAGACGGTGCCGTCCTCCGTGAGGTCGCTGCCGACGTAGAAGCCGTAACTCGCCATCGCGGGGCTCGCGGCGAACAGCACGGTCGCGGCCAGGACGAGTTTGCGTACGGTAGAGATGGTCAAACGAAACAACTCCCTCGAGATTCGTGCGGCGCCTCTGCTCGGTCGGCCGAATCGCCGCCGGCGATCGCGCGCACGTAGGCGACCGTACCCCGTGCTTCAAGGACCGAACGCCACGAGCACCACCAGCACGAACCACATCGCGAACGCCACGCCGATGCCGAGCCCGAGGTCGCGACCGTAGCGCGCGATCCGGCGGCGGGTGGCGAGCACCCACCGGTCGCGATCCGCACCGACCCCCGCCGCGACATCGGGCGGGGACTCGCGCAACCAGTGGGTCGCGTCCAGGCGCTTCACGAAGCGCTCGAAGGCCGTCGACCGCACCGCGGCCCACGTGGCGCCGCGCGCGATCGCGCGCTGGGCGCGCCGCGGCGCCTCGTCGAGCGCGTGCCGCGGCCGCAGGAGCGCGGCGCGCCCCTCCGCCGCCCCACGCTTCCGCCAGTGGTCGACGGTATGGAGGGCGCCGTCCCAGGCGCGCGCGGCGTCGCGCACGCGCACCAGGGCCCCGGCGACCGCGGTCGTCACCCAGCGGTCGAGCGAGAGCCACGCGGGGACGGTCCGCTCGTACGCTCCGAAGCGCCGCAGCCCCGCATGGAGGACCAGGCCCGCCGCGATCGCGCCGAGCGCGGCGCGCAGATCGGCCCCGTGGGCGAGCGGGCCGGCCAGGTACGCGCGGACCCCGGCGAGGCCAGCGTCGGGCGCTGCGCCCAGGGCGGTCGCCGCCGCGAGCATCCACGGCGCCACCACCGTCGGCGCCAGCCCGAGGCCGAGCACCGCCGCCGCCAGGAGCGCCATCGGCGCCCGCCACCGCGGGCCCACCTCGCGCGCGGCCCGGGCTCCGTCGCTGCCCGGCCGGCCGAAGAAGGCGAGCACGACCAGCTTCGCGAGCAGCGCCGCCGTCGCGACGGTGGCGAGGACGAACACCGGTTCGACCAGTCCGAAGGCGCGGTGCACCCCGTCCGCGGCCGCGTGCTCGCGCGCGTAGTCGAGCGCGTGGTGCACGATCGTCTTGCCCACGTAGCCCCCGCCGCCCGGCACGCCGGCGATCCCGGCGGCCGCGATGAGGACCGCGGTGGCGGTCCACGGCATGCGCCGGGCCAGACCGCCGAGGCGCCGCAGATCCGTCTCCCCCGCCGCGTGCACGACGGCGCCGATCCCGAGGAACAGCAACCCCTTGGCGCTCGCGTGCTGGGCGACGTGGACGAGCGTGCCGGTCCAGCCGATCGCCCCCGCGGCACCGAGGTAGGCAGCGGAGCCGATCCCGACCAGCACGTACCCCATCTGGCTCACGGTGCTGTAGGCGAGCAGCCGCTTCGCATGCGTCTGGCCGAGCGCCGCCACCCCGCCGACGAGCATCGTGGCGACGCCCCAGACGATCACCGCGAGCGCGAGCGTCGCACCCACGTTCCCCTCCGCTCCGCCGCCGTCGAGGGGGCGAAAGGCGACGAGCGCGCGCAGGATGCCGTACGCACCGGCCTTGACCATCACGCCCGAGAGCAGCGCGCTCGCGGGCGCGGGCGCCGCCGTGTGCGCATCGGGCAGCCACAGGTGCAGGCCGAGCGCGCCGGCCTTGACGCCGAAGCCGACGACGAGTGCGACGGCGGCGACGCCCCGCCAGGCGCCGAGCCCGGTCGCGTCCGCCGCCGCGCCGGCCACCAGGTCGCCGGCGCCCGCCCCGTGCAGGATCAGCACCCCCACCAGCACGGAGAAGCCGCCGAGCAGCGTGAGCACCAGGTACTTGGTCGCCGCCCGCTCGGCGCGCGGGTCGCCGGCGTGCACCACCCACAGGTAGGCGCTCAGGCCCAACCACTCGAAGAAGACGTAGAGCGTGATCCAGTCGCCCGCGACGACCACGCCGAGCATCGCCGAGAGCACCACCGGTCCGGCGACGTGGTACCGGCCGGCGCGCGGGTCGTGCGCCAGGTAGGCGACCGCGTACCACGAGGCGATCGCCCAAGCGACCGCGGCGACCGCCGCGAACACCAGCCCGACGCCGTCGAGCGTGAAGCGCAGCGCCCCGAGGGCCGCCGGCAGCGTCGCGGTGACGGCCCCGGCCTCGAGCACGGCGGGCGCCAGGGCGGCGACGCCGGCCACCGCAGCCGTCGACACCCAGGCCGCCACCACGCCGGCCCACCGCGGGTCGCGGCGCGCCACCGCCGCCACCGCGAACGCCCCGAGCGCCGGGCCGGCGGCGAGCACCAGGGGGCCGACGTGGTCCATGCGCTCAGCTCCCCGGGAACCAGGCGGCGGCGGCCCGCCCCGCGAGGTCGAGCGGGAAGCCGGCGAGCGTCGCCCCGAGCCCCAGCACCACCCCGAGCGCGGCCGCCGCGAGCACCGGCCCGCGCGTCCACCGGTCCGCGCGCGGCGGCGCGGAGGCGCCGGGCGCCCCGTCCTCGAAGTACAGGGCGTGCACGACCGGCAGCAGGTAGGCGGCCGCCAGCAGCGCCCCGAGCAGCAGCACCGCCAACGCCCACCCGGCGTCGACCTCGAGCATCCCCTCGCCCAACCACCACTTGCTGACGAAGCCGGCGAGCGGCGGCACGCCGATCATGCCGAGCGCAGCGACCGTGAACGCGGCAGCAACCGCCGGGGTGCGCGCGCCCAGGCCGCGCAGATCGGCGACCCGGCGCGCGCCGAGGTCGTGGCGCCACGCTCCGGCGCAGAAGAACAGCGTCCCCTTGAGGAAGGCGTGGTGCGTCAGGTGCACGAGCGCGCCCACCAGCGCGGTGGCGCCCAGCAGCGCCACCGCGAGCGTCAGGTACCCCATCTGGCTGATGGTGGAATAGGCGAGGCGGCGTTTCAGGTCGGGCTGCCCTACGGCGAGGGCGGCGCCGACGAGGACGGTCGCCGCGGCGACGGCCGCCAACCACGGCGCGACCCCGAGCGCCCGGACGAGCTCGACGCCGTACACGTCGTGGATCACGCGCAGGATGCCGAAGGCGCCGGCGGCCACCAGCACCCCGGAGAGCAGCGCAGAGAACGGGGCGGGGGCGGCCGGATGCGCGTCGGGCACCCAACCGTGCAGCGGCACCAACGCCGCCTTGACCCCGAAGCCCACCGCGAAGCACGCGAACGCCCAGCGGAGCGGGCCCATGGACGCGGCGTCGACCACGGCGCCGCCGGCGGCGAAGCCGCCGGGGACGAAGGACGCGTCGCCGACGGTGAAGTACACGAGCAGCACCCCCGCCAGCACGAGCGTCCCGCCCACGAGCACGTACGCGATGTACTTGACGCCCGCCGCGACCGCCTCGGGGGTCTGCTCGTGCACGACGAGGGCGTAGGTCAGGACCGAGAAGGCCTCGTAGAAGAGGAAGAAGGTGAGCAGGTTGCCGGCGTAGGCAAGCCCCAGCGTGGCCGCGAGCACCGCCATCGCGAAGGCGTGGTACCGCGCAGGATGCCGGTCGCCCTGAAGGTAGCCGACCGCGAAGGCGGTCGCGAGCAGCCCCAAGACGGCGACGGTGGCGCCGTAGAGCGCCCCGGCGGCGTCGACGCGGAGCACCAACCAGAACTGCGGGGTCATGTGCAGCACGTGGGCTTCGGGCACCTGGCCGGCCAGCACCGCACGCGTGAGCGCGAGCGCCAGCGCCGACGCCACCGCCATCGAAGCGATCAGCAACGCCGCCCGCCGCCGTCGCGGCAGCGGCAGCAACGCGACCAGCACGCCGAGGAGCGGCAGCGCGACGACGGCCACCGGGGCCACGGAGCCGAGCCACGAGAGCGTCACGGAGCCCCTCCCCCACCCGCGAAGAAGCCCTGGGCCGCGACCTGCGCCACCGAGAACGGCATCCCGGGGACCTCGGCGGTGACGCCGAGCAGCACGACGTACGCCGCGCAGACGAGGGTCGGCACCAGCAGCAGGGGCGGCGCCTCGCGGATGCCCACCGCGCCGTCGGTGGGCTCGCGGAAGAAGGCGAGGTGCAGGATCGGGAACCAGTAGGCGGCGTTCAGCAGCGAGCTCGCGAGCATCACCCCGACGTAGACGGGCGCCGCCGCCTCGAGCGCACCGAGCGCCAGGTACCACTTGGTGACGAACCCCGCGAAGAGCGGCACGCCGACGAACGAGAGCGAGGCGATCGCGAAGGCCGCCATCGTCCACGGCATGCGCGCCCCGATCCCGGCGAGTTCGCTCACGTGGGTCTTGCCGGTGGTGCGCGCGATGGCGCCGACCACGAAGAACATCGTGATCTTGGCGAAGGCCTGGTGCGCGACGTGGGCCACCGCCGCGGTGGCGGCGAAGGGCGTCAGGAGCGCGGCTCCGAGGATGATGTACGAGAGCTGGCTGATCGTGGAGTAGGCGAGCCGACGCTTCAGATGGTCTTGGCGCAACGCCAGCGCCGAGGCGGTCACGATGGTGAAGCCGGCGAGCGCCGCGAGCGGGACGGCGTAGCCGAGCTCCCGCAGCAGTTCGACGCCGAAGACGTCGTAGATCACGCGCGTGACGCCGAAGGCGCCGACCTTGACCACCGCGACCGCGTGCAGGAGAGCGCTCACGGGCGTGGGCGCCACCATCGCGAGCGGCAGCCAACCGTGGAGCGGCATGATCGCGGCCTTGACCCCGAACCCCACCACCAGGCAGACGAAGATCGTCGCCAGGGTCGCCTCGCTCGTGCCGGCGGCGAACACGCCGTTGCGGGCGAGCGACAGCGTGCCCGCCGCGTCGAGGGTCATGACCGCGCCGACCAGCGCGAAGCCGCCGCCGATCAGCGTGTACGAGAGGTAGACGCGGCCGGCCCGCAACGCCTCCGGCGTCTCGGCGTGCACCACCAGGGGGTAGGTGCAGAGCGTGAGGGTCTCGTAGAAGAGGAAGAAGGTGAGCAGGTTCTCGGCGAAGGCCACCCCGACCGTCGTCGAGACGCACAGGGCGAAGAAGCCGAAGAAGCGCACCCGATCGCGCTCGCCCTGCATGTAACCGATCGCGTAGATCGTCGTGAAGAGCCACAGCGTCGACGAGACCAGGGCGAAGAACATGCCGTAGGCGTCGGCGCGGAAGGCGATGCCGACGCCGGGCGTGAAGGTGACGACGTCGGCGGTGTAGACCACCCCGCGCAGCGTGCCGGGGAGCATCGACAGCACCAGCGCCATCTTCACGAGCGCGGCGGACAGGCTCCAGAAGCGCCGCCAGAAGACGTTCGCACCGACCGCGAACACGAGTCCGGCGCACGCGAACGAGATCAGCGGCGCGAGCAGCGGGCGCGGGTCGACGACCTCCACGTCACCACCCCCACGAGGGGAGCAGGTCGGCGACGGCCGGTTCGACGAAGGCGAGCGGGATCCCGCCCAGCACGCCGAGCGCCAGGCACAGGGCCGCGAGCACGAGCAGCGGGGCGCGCATCGACCACGGCGGGTCGCGCGCCTCGGCGACGGCGGCGTGGACCGGCGCCTGGAAGTAGAGCGCGTTCACCATGCGCAGGTAGTAGACGAAGATGAAGAGCGCGCCGAACACGAGCGCGAAGCCGAACCCGGCGCGATCGGCCTCGAACGCACCGAGCGCGATGTACCACTTGCACACGAAGCCCGCCGTCGGCGGCAAGCCGACGATCGACACCGCGCCGATCGCCATCGCCGCCGCGGTCTGCGGCATCGTGCGCGCCGCGCCGCGCAGGTCGCTCAAGGTGCGGAAGCCCGTCTGGTGGATCAGCGCCCCGGCGGCGAGGAACAGCGTGGTCTTGATCAGCGCGTGGTTGGCCACGTGGACCGCGGCGCCGATCAGCGCCGACGGCGCCGCCAGCCCGATGCCGAGCACGATGTAGCCGACGTTCGAGATCGTCGAGTAGGCGAGCATCAGCTTCAGGTCGTCCTGGAAGATCGCCAGGAACGCGCCGACCACGATCGCCACCGCTCCGATCCAGGCGAGCGCGAGGTGCACCCCTCCGAGCGGCAGCACGTCGGCGGTGTGGAACAGCTGCAGCACCCGCAGCAGCCCGACGATGCCGAGCTTGACGACCATCCCCGAGAGCACCGCGCTCACCGGACTGGGGGCGATCGCGTGGGCATCGGGGAGCCAGACGTGGAGCGGGAACACCGCGGCCTTGAGGAGGAAGGCGACGACGAACGAGGCGAAGGCGAGCGCGATCGGGGCGCGCGCTTCGACCAGCGGCAGCCGCGCGGCGACGTCGGCGAAGTTGAGGCTCCCGGTCAGCGCGAAGAGCAAGGCCGTCCCGAACAGCACCAACAGGGCCGCCACGGCCCCGAGGAACAGGTACTTGAGCGCCGCCCATGCGGCCACCCCGCGCCCGCCGACCGCGACCAGCGCGTAGCTCGCGAGCGACGTCACCTCCAGGAACACGAAGAGGTTGAAGAGGTCGGCCGTGACCGAGGCGCCGATCAGCCCGCCGCACACGACCAGGAGCAGCGCGTAGAAGCTCGCCCAGCGCTCCGGCTCGAGCGTCGCGGCCACGTAGCGCCATGCGTACGGGAGCACCAGCGCGAACAGGCCGGTCAGCGGCAGCACCCACGCGGCGAAGCGATCGAAGCGAAGCTCGATGCCGTAGGGCGCGGCCCAGCCGCCCGGCGTCGCGGCGAAGGGCCCTTCGGCGACGAGCTGGGCCACCAGCACCGTCGCGAGCGCGCCGGTGGCGATCACCACCGCCCAAGCGAACGGACCGGCGCGCCGCGGATCGCGCGCCGCGATCGCGGGGGTGAGCGCGCCGCCGACGAGCGGCACCACGATCACCCACGGCAGGAGCGCCGCACCGAGCCCGCTCACGGCCGTTCCTTGAGCTCGTCGACCTCGAGGGTGCCGAAGTGGGCGTGGATCTGGACGATCAACGCCAGCGCCACCGCGGTCACGCTGACCGACACGACGATGCCCGTGAGCACCATCGCGTGCGGGATCGGGCTCACGAACGGCGGCTCGGCCATCGGGCCGAGGATCGGGGCGCTGCCGCCCTCGATCATGCCCGACGTGACGATGAAGCCGAAGACGGAGGTCGACATCACGTTCAGCCCGAGCAGCTTCTTGAGCAGATGGCTCTTGGCGACCAGCATGTACAGGCCGACGCAGAACAGCACCCCGAGGGCGAGGTAGTCGAGGTCGAAGCCGGACCCGGTCACGCTCATCCCTCCAGCGTCAGGAACAGGTGCGCGAGGACCGTGCCGCCACCGACCGCGATGCCGACCTCCAGGGCGACCCCCATGCCCTCGCGCAGCGCGTGCGACGCCGCGTCCTGCGGGAAGCCGAGGAAGGTCCCGGTCGCCCACGCGCCGACCGCCCCGACCGCCGCGAACGCGACCGGCGCCGCCGCCTGGAGCCACGGGCGCGCGCCGGAGGGAATCAGGCGCGCGACGCGGTCGCGCTCGAGCACCAGGGCGAGCACGACCACCAGCGCCCCGAACACCGCCGCGGCTTGGAAGCCGCCGCCGGGTCCGCTGTGGCCGCGCACCAGCGTCGCGACCGCGAACAGCGCGATGAACGGCGCGAGCAGCCGTACCACGTACCGCACGACCGGACTGACGGGGACGCCACCGGTCTCGCGCACGGCCGCACCGCCGCGCGGAAGCGCGCCGAGCGCCAGCAGCGCGGTCAGGATGACCACCACCTCGACGAAGGTATCGAAGCCGCGGTAATTGAGCAGCACCGCCGTGACCAGGTTCCGCGCCCCGGTCTCCGCGAGGCCGTCCTCCAGGTAGCGCGCGCCCACGTGGGTGTGCACGGGCGCATCCGGCGCGTCGTGCCGAGGCAGACCGACGAGGCCGAAGGCGAGCGTGGCCGCGACCAGCGCGACGAGGAACCAGGCCCAGCCCCTCATCGCTTCTCCCGCCGTTCGGTGCGCGCGATGGCGACCAGGAACAGCACGGTCGTGACGCCGGCACCCACCGCGGCCTCGGTCACGGCGACGTCGGGCGCACCGCGATGCTGCCAGACGACGCAGAGGGTCATGCCGTACATGGCGAACAGGACGACGGCGGCGAGCAGGTCGCGCGCTCGGGCGACCGCCACGGCGGTGGCGATCAGCAGCGCCAGCAGGACCGCGTCGAAGAGATCGCTCATGGCGCCCTCCGCTCGGGGCGCCGCCACGGAGCGACCCCGCGCCGATGAGCGGAGCGCGCGAGCGCGTGGGCGGCGGTCGGCGCGGTCACCACCACCAGGACGGCCACCAGCGCCAGCTTCAGGTCGGCGACCTCCAGACCCCCGACGAGCGCCAGGCCCGCGAGGATCGCGAAGGAGCCGACGGTGTCGCACTTGCCGGCGGCGTGGGCGCGCGTGTAGAGGTCGGGCAGCCGCACCAGCCCCACCACCGCGCCCGAGACGTACACCAGCCCGACGACGACCAGGAGCGCTCCGGCGCCGTTCCAGAGCGCGGTCATCGTGGACCCTCGGCGATGCGGCCGCGCTCGACGTAGCGGGTGGCGGCGAGCGTGAGGACGAAGTTCAGCAGCCCGTAGACGATCGCGACGTCGACGAGGTCGCCACGGCCGGCGACGACCGCCAGCACGACGAGCACGAGCAGCGCCTTGGTGCCGACGACGTTCACCGCGAGGATGCGGTCCTGCAGCGTCGGCCCCCGGTCGGCGCGCCACAGCGCGACGAAGGCGAACGCCAGCAGCACCGTCGCCGAGGCCCACAACAGCGCGGTCACGACGTCCGCCCCACGTAGAGCTCGGCGACCTCGCGGGCGACCGCCCCCGAGCGCAGCTCGTCGGCGAGCGAGGCGTCGAGGCAATGGACGACGAACCTGTCGCCGTCGACGTCGACGGTCAGCGTGCCGGGCGTGATGGTCACGGCGTTGGCGTACGCGACCCGAGCCGCGTCGTGGCCGAGCGGCACGCTGTGCTCGAGGACGACCGGATCGATCGGCAGCCTCGGATCGAACACGACGCGCAGCACGTGGCTCGCCGCGGCGACGATGCGGACCGCGTGGCGCGCGGCGAAGCCCAGCGCGCGGCCCGGATGCCCGACCGGCCCCCCCACCCTCCCGAGGAAGCGCTCCGACCAGAAAGCGAGGGCCAGGGACGCGACCAGCCCCACGCCGAGATCGGCGGCGCCCGCGGGCGGCACGACGACGCACCAAAACGCGAACAAGACGACGGTCGACTTCGCCGTGCGCATCCCGTCTCCACGAGCAGACGCTCGGTCCGGCAGCCGAGAGGTGGACGGCGCCCGAGCGCGGGCACCGCGAGGCCGTACGGTGCCGTCAGGCTCGCACGGACGCTAGCGCGGCGCCAGGGACGGATGCCGGGTGGGAGCGTCGCCCAGGGAACCCGGTCGGCGCCCCCCATACGTCGATGACCCCCGCCGGCGGGCGGGGGTCATCGAAGAACTGGTGGAGCTGAGGGGATTCGAACCCCTGACCTTCTGAATGCCATTCAGACGCGCTCCCAACTGCGCCACAGCCCCACGCGCGTGCGTGAGCGAACCGAAGTGTAC
>JAABSI010000027.1 GCA_011390455.1 Trueperaceae bacterium | reverse complement strand
CGCGACCCCCTACAACGCGTCGGTCAGTCACTACACGCGCGTCGCGGAACGGCTCACCGCCTTCGTCCAGAGCGGGCAGCTCGGACCCTTCACCGGCGGCTACTGGGGCCACCCCGCGTACAAGCTCTCGCCCGAAGAGAACCTGATCCTCGCGTCGCACTACCTCGACTGCCTCGGCGTCCAGCGCGCCTCGGCCAAGGCGAGCGCGATCTTCGGCGGCAAGAACCCGCACCCGCAGAGCCTGATCGTCGGCGGCGTCACCTCCGCCCGCGACGCCATCAACGCCGAGCGCATCGGCCAGTACCAGTTCCTGATGCAGCAGACGATGGACTTCGTCGAGCGCGCCTACCTCCCCGACCTCATGCTCCTCGCCGACAAGTACCGCGACGAGGGCGTCGCGGGCCACGGCGGCGGCCTGAGCAACTACATGAGCTTCGGCGCGATGTCGCTCGGCGAGCAGGCGTGGGACCAGCGTCCGTTCCTGCTCCCCGCGGGCCTCGTCCGCGGCCGCGACCTGTCCACGGTGGAAGCCATCGATCCCATGAAGATCGGTGAAGAGGTCGCGCACGCCTGGTACACCTACTCCGGCAACGAGACCTCGCTGCACCCGCTCGAGGGCCAGACCAACCCGGCGTACGAGGGCCTCAACGACGATGGCAGCCTCAAGACCGACGGCGGCTACAGCTGGATCAAGTCGCCGCGCTACGACGGCACCCCCGTCGAGGTCGGCCCGCTCGCGCGCATGCTGGTCGCCTACGCCTCGGGCCACGAGCGCGCCATCGAAGTCATGGACGCCTTCACGGACCGCATGAACCTGCCCTTCTCCTTCTGGTACTCCACCCTGGGCCGCACGGTCGCCCGCGGGGTCGAGACCCAGATCGTCGGTGGGTACGTGCCCGAGCTCCTGAACGGGCTCATCAACAACGTCAAG
This sequence comes from Trueperaceae bacterium, assembly GCA_011390455.1. Next base: position 33,356 of record JAABSI010000027.1, on the reverse strand, counting down.
GGTGGCGACGAGCGCTTCTTCACCCGCTACACGGCCAAGGACGGTCAGGGTTGGGCGATGGCGGAAGCGCCGCGCGGCAGCCTCAGCCACTGGATCACCGTCCGCAACGGTCAGATCGACAACTATCAGGCGATCGTGCCGAGCACCTGGAACGCCAGCCCCAAGGACGGCCGCGACCAGCGCGGCGCCTACGAGGCGTCGCTCGTCGGTCAGCCGCTGGCCGACCCGACCCAACCGCTCGAGGTCGTCCGCACCGTCCACTCCTTCGACCCCTGCATGGCGTGCGCGGTGCACGTGTTGAACCGGGATGGCGAGGAGCTCGCCGTCCACGAAGTGGCGGTGTAACCGTGGCGACCACCACCGGACAAGAGGCCCCACGCAGCGTCGTCATCGAACGCACCGGACGACCCGCGATGGTGGTGTACGTCTTCGGACGCTACGTGCGCGCGGCGCACTGGATCCGCAACGGCGTGCTCATCTGGCTCGTCCTGAGCGGCATCTACCTGGGCAACCCCTTCCTGGCCCGCCTGGGCCTGGGGCAGCCGACCGAGTCGTTCATCATGGCGCAGGTGCGCGGCTGGCACGTCGCCGCCGGCTGGGTGCTGCTCGCCTTCACGCTCGCCCGCATCTACCAGTTCCTGTTCATCACCGCGGACGGGAAGCTCGGGATCGGGCACGAGCTGAAGATGGGGCGGATCATGTTCAGCTGGAAGGCTTGGCGCGACCAACTGGCCTTCTACCTGCTCATGAAGCGCGAACACCCCCACTTCACCTACAGCAACTACGGGCCCCTCCAGTACCTGGTCTACACGCTGCTGTACGCCTCGCTGCTGGTGATCAGCATCACCGGCATCCTGATCGCCGCCCCGTACACCACCGGCGGCATCGCGTCCTGGGGCGCTTCGCTCTTCCAACCCATCGAGGTCTGGATGGGCGGCATCACCACCGTACGGATCGTCCACCGCTTCGTGATGTGGTGGTTCATCCTGTTCACCCTCGCCCACATCTACATGGCCGTGTGGAACAGCATGCGCACCGGCCACCTGCTGATCGAGGGCATCATCTCGGGCTTCAAGGCCGAGAGCACCGAAGTCCGCGAGCACGACCCGAAGGCGGACGAGCGCAAGGGCAAGGGCAAGGGCAAGGCATGAGCCGTGCGCGCCCGCTCCTGGTCCTCGGCGTCGGGAACGTCTTCTACGGCGACGAAGGGGCGGGCGTGCACCTGGTCCACTACCTCCGGACCAAGTACCGCTTCCCCGACCACGTCGACATCGTCGACGGCGGCACCCTCGGGTGGCAGCTGCTGGGCTTGATCGCCGAGTACCCACGGGTGGTGTTCGTCGACGCGGTCGCGGCGCCGGTGGGCAAGATCTACCGCTTCGGGCCGGGCGAGGTCCCACCCGAAGTCGGCTACGGCAAGCTGTCGTCGCACGAGTGGGAGGTCCCCGACCTGCTCACCGCGATGGGCCTCCATGGCGACGTGCCCGAGGTCTCGATCATCGCCATCGGCGTCGATCCCTTGGAGTTCTCGGGCGAAGGCATCGGCGTGCGGCTCGGCCCGGTCGTCGGTCCGCGCATGCCGGCTCTGGCGACCGTCGTGCTGCGGGAGCTCGAGGCGCTGGGCGTCGTGCCCGAGGACGTGGCTCCCGAGCTCACCGCCGACACGCCCTTCACGGCCGAGGCCATCGTCGTGGGCGCCAACCCGGAGCTCGCGCGCGCCGCGGAGTACGCGAATGCATGAGTTCGGCCTCGCGGTGCGCATGATCGAGCTCGCCGAGGAAGCGGCCCGGTCCGCCGGCGCGACCCGCATCGAGTCCATCCGGCTCGAGATCGGGGCGCTGGCCGGGGTCGTGCCCGAGGCGCTCGAGTTCGCCTACCGCGGCGCCCGCGAGGGCACGCTGGCGGCGGACGCGACGCTCGACGTCACCTACCTGCCGGCGCTCGCGCATTGCGCCACCTGCGACGCCGACTTCGAGCTCGACAACCGCTTCGGCATCGCCGACTGCCCCACGTGCGGCGCACCCTCGGCCGATCTGCGCCAGGGACGCGAACTCCACCTGCGGGACGTGGCGGTGGCGTAGCAATTCCGACGACGACGTAGGACATCGGCCCCGGCGCGGTGCCCCCTTCAGATCGCATGATGGGGGCACCGCTCTTCGGTCAGGTCCGTCCTGGCTGCCGGTTCCAAGGAGGACGCGTATGTGCCTAGGTCTCCCGCATGAAGTCGTCGACGTGCTCGACGCCGACCGGTGCTTGATCCGGCTCGGGAACGCCACCCAACACTGTTTCGTCGGCTTGGTCGACGACCTCAAGGTCGGCGACTGGGTGGTGGTGCATGCCGGCTTCGCGATCGACAAGATCGCCCCCGAAGACGCCGCCGCGAACCTCGAACTGATCGCCCAGTACCTCGAGCCCGAGACGCGGGGCGACGGGACACCGGCGCTGTCGCCGACGCGCCGTGGCTAGGGCCGACCAAGGTCGGGCCGACCAAGGTCGGGCCTCCGTGATCCCGACCGGCGACTACAGCCCGGCCACGTACAAGGACCCGCAGATCGTCGCCGCGCTCCGGACCCGGATCGCCGAGCTCGCCGAGGAGATCGGCCGGCCCGTCAAGCTGATGCACATCTGCGGCACGCACGAGCACGAGATCGGGCGCTTCGCTCTGCGCGACCTGCTCCCCCCCAGCGTGACCGTCCTGGCCGGCCCCGGCTGCCCGGTGTGCGTCTGCGACAACGAGTACATCAACATGGCGATCCAGCTGTCGCTCACGCCCGGCGTGATCGTCACCTCGTTCGGCGACATGCTCGCCGTGCCGGGCAGCATCCCGCTCGAGGGCGAGCGCCGCGGCGACGTGCGCATGAGCCTGCTCGACGCCCGCGCGCGCGGCGGCGACGTTCGCGCGGTCTACAGCGTCTTCGAGAGCAAGCGGATCGCCGAGGCGAACCCCGACAAGCAGGTGGTCTTCTTCTCGGTCGGCTTCGAGACCACCGTCGTGGCGGTCGCCGCGATGCTCAAGCGCGGCGCCCCCGACAACCTCAGCGTCATCGAGGCGAACTACTACACGCCGCCGGCGAGCAAGCTGCTCCCGACGCTCGACGGCTTCGACATCGAGGGCTTCATCCTCCCGGGGCACGCGGTCACCATCACCGGCCTCGAGGTCTACGAACCGCTCGCGGAGCAGGGCATCGCCTGCGCCTCCGGCGGCTTCGAGCCGGTGGACGTGATGGCCTCGGTCGCCTCGCTCCTCGAGCAGGTCCGCGACCAGCGCTTCGAGGTGACCAACCCCTACCAGCGGCTCGTCAAGTACGAGGGGAACGCCAAGGCCAAGAGCGAGACCGACGAGGTCTTCGAGCTCGCCCCGATCCGCTGGCGCGGCATCGCCGAGATCCCGGCGTCGGGCTACAAGCTGCGCCCGGAGTACCAGCGCTTCAGCGCCGCCCGGCGCTTCGCCGACCAGCTCGACCCGCTCGCGCTCCAGGGCGCCGAGCACCCCAAGGGGTGCCGCTGCGCCGAGGTCACGCTCGGCCAGATCCGCCCCGACCAGTGCGGCGTCTTTGGGAAGCTCTGCACCCCCGACAGCCCCTACGGCCCCTGCATGGTGAGCCACGAGGGCACCTGCCGCGCCTGGTTCGTCTACGGCATGCACAAGGAGAAGCTCCATGTCGAAGCCGCCTGAGGAAGCCGTCGCTGCCGGGGCTCGTCCGGCGGACGCGGGCAGCACACCCGCGTCGCGCTACGACCACATCCGCCTCAGCCATGGCTCGGGCGGCAAGCTCACCCTCGAGCTCATCGAAGAGCTCTTCGTCGCGATCTTCAGCAACGAGCCGCTGCGCGAGCTGACCGACGCGGCGATCCTCGAGAACCCCGGCGGCCGCATCGCCTTCGCCACCGACTCGCACACCGTCAAGCCCGCCTTCTTCCCCGGCGGCGACATCGGGCGCCTGGCGGTGGCCGGCACCATCAACGACCTCGCGGTCATGGGCGCGACGCCCATGTACATGACGGCCGCCTTCCTCCTCGAGGAGGGCTACCCCATGGACGAGCTCGAGGCCATCGTCCGCTCGATGAAGGCCACCGCCGACGAGGCGGGCGTCAAGATCGTCGCGGGCGACACCAAGGTGCTCGAGCGCGGCCACGGCGACGGCGTGTTCATCAACACCACCGGCATCGGCTTCCTGGCCGACGACGTCCAGATGGGCGTCGCCCACGTGCGCCCGGGCGACCTGGTGCTCGTCAACGGCACCCTCGGCGACCACGGCATCGCGGTGATGTCGCGGCGCGAGGGGCTCGACCTCGCCGTCGACCTCCAGTCCGACGTGGCGCCCCTCAACGGCCTGATCGACGCCGTGCGGCTCGTCGCGCCCAACGTGCGCTTCATGCGCGACGTCACCCGCGGCGGGCTCGCCGCGGTCGCGAACGAGGTCGTGCACCGCCAGGCCTTCGGCCTGCGCGTGTACGACGTCGCGGTGCCGATCAACGACGTCGTCGACCAGTACAGCGAGATGCTCGGCATCGACCCGCTGCTGGCGGCGAACGAGGGCAAGGTGATGATGATCGTCCCCGCCGACGAGGCCGAAGCGGCCCTCGGCGCGATGAAGGCCCACCCGCTCGGCCGCGAGGCCGCGATCATCGGCGACATCGTGCGCAAACCCGAGGGCATCGCGCTCGTGGAGACGGCCTACGGCAGCCACCGCGTGCTCGAGATGCCGATCGAAGAGCAGCTCCCGAGGATCTGCTGATGGCCACCGGAACCACCAAGGCGCTGCACGGCCACCACAAGTTCATCGAGACGGCCACCGAGGTGGTGCAGGACGCGCGCGAACTCGTGCTGCCGCTCCTGTCGGTCACGCACCCCGAGGAGCCCTGGTCGGGCACCGCGCTGCGCTCGCTGATCGATCGGCGCGGCGAGCTCGACCCGATCCTCGCCGAGGCGCTGCGCATGCTCGAGGACTTCGAGCTCCCCTTCCTCGACGAGGAGGAGCGCCTGGCGACCGCCGGCATGACCCTCGCCGACGACCTCCTCGGCTTCGAGGAGGCGATGCTCGAGTTCGAACGCGACTTCTGGTTGCGCACCTACGAGGTCTACCGCGCCGACCCGGACCGCTGGCGCCTCCCCGAACCCAAGGTGCGCGACGTCTGCGAGGTCCATGCCGTCAGCAGCAGCACCGTGCGCGCCGCGCTCAAGGACCAGGACTTCGAGGACTTCAAGGAGCTGGCGCCGTACGTGGGCGCGCACCTCGAGTGCGCCGAGTGCCGCGTGGGGGTCACGCGCCTGCTGATCAGTGAGGTGCGGCGGCGCAAGGACCTGCCCGAGGCCTGATCTCGGCGAGCGATCAGCGGTCCGCGAGCCGCCGCCGCGCCCACGCGACGGCGGCCTCGGCGACGTAGGCCTCCTGCGCCACCGTCTCCACCGCCCTCGGCACCACGGCCCGCACCCGGGCGATGGCCGCCGAGGGCGGCTCGCCGAGCGCCGCGGCCACCATCGCGGCCACGGTGCCCGAGCGCCCCTGACCGGCGCGGCAGTGGACCACCACGGTGCGGCCGTCCTGCAGGCGCTGGACGAGCGCGTGCAGGAGCGCCAGGGCGGCGTCCTCCTGCTCCGCCGTCGGGGCCGTGCCGTCCTTGAGCGCCAACCGCAGGTGCTCGATGCCGTGCACCGCGACCGCGTCGGCCAGTTCGTCGATCCCGAGCGCTTGGATCTCGTCGTCGGTCAGCAGCGTGACGAGCGTCTGCGCCTTGTGCACGTGGCGCAGGCGCCGCAGGTCGGCGTGCAGGTCGCGCGCCCAGACCGCGTCCGCGGTGCGGTCGCCGCGGCCGGGCGCCATGCCGATGCCCAGCTTGCCCAGCACGGCCGGCAGCGGGATCCACGCCACCGGGTACGGCACGCGCTCGCTGGTCCGCTCGCCCACCCGCTGACGCTCGTCGGCGAGCGTCGCCGTGGCCTCGGAGGGTTCGACGGGCCGGAACCCGACGTCCGGCAGGCGGTCCTTGGCGTCCATGCCCCATGCTAGGGGACCGCGCCGCGGACCGCCGTACGGAACCTCGCCCCGATCGACCTCGATCGGGCGCTAGCGGGGCGGCCGGTACGCCGCCGCGTAGCCGGTGAGCGCCCGCAGGTAGTTGGCGCGCTCGAAAGCCCCCGGATCCGGTGCGGCGCGCTGCGAGAGCGCCCCGCGCAGATCGGTGACGTCCTCGTACTCGTGTTCGCGCATCCACGCGCCCAGCTCGGCGAGGACCTCGCCGAGGTGCTCCGGGCCGTGCTCGATCAGCGCCGAGGCCATGGTCACCACGTCGGCCCCGGCCAGCAGCAGCTTGACCGCGTCGCCCGCGTCGTGGATGCCGCCGCTCGCCGCCAGGTCGACCGGCGTGCGGCCGTGCAGCATCGCGATCCAGCGGAGCGCCAAGCGCGCCTCGTCCGAGGTCGAGAGCACCAGCCGCGGCCCCACCGTCAGGGTCTCGAGGTCGATGTCGGGCTGGTAGAAGCGGTTGAAGAGCACGACGCCCTTGGCGCCGGCCTCGCCCAAGCGCCGCACCAGGTTCGGCACGGAGCTGAACCACGGACCGATCTTGACCGCGACCGGCACCGACACCCGTTGCACGACCGAGGCCACGGTGTCGACCGTGCGGGCCTCGACGTCGCTGCCGCTCTCGGAGGCCTCGGAGGCCAGGAAGTAGATGTTGAGCTCGATGGCGTCGGCGCCCGCGTCCTGCAGCAGCTCCGCGTGGTGCGTCCAGCCACCCGGTCGGTAGCCGTTGAGGCTGGCGATCACCGGGACGTCGAGCACGTCCTTGGCCGCCTGGAGCCGCCGCAGGTAGGCGGAGGGGCCGACCTCGACCCCGGTGAAGGGGTCGAAGTAGCCGGTCATCTCGGCCGAGATCTCGGAACCGAGCGTGTCGAGGTCGTGGAGCGCCAGCTCGTCGCGCTCGATCTGCTCCTCGAAGAGCGACGGGAGCACCACCGCACCGACCCCCGCTTCGCCCAGGCGGCGCAGCGTGTCGAGGCGCCCGGTGACCGGCGACGCCGCCGCCACGAGCGGGTTGCGCAGCGTGAGGCCCAGGTACGTGGTCGTGAGGTTCGGGCTCATGCGTCCTCCTCCCCAGCGCCCTTGGCGGGCGTGGCGAGCGCCCGGGCGGCGTCGCCCTGGGCCTTGTCGGGCACCTCGCGGTGCACGGCGGCGAGCTGCTCGTAATGCGCCCGGCGGGCCTTGGCGTCGGCCTCGGCGAGCTTGACCAGGGCCTCGGCGCGTTCGGGCTGGCTGCGGGCGAGGACCGCGAAGCGTCCCTCTTGGGCCATCCAGGCGCCGAGCGGCTTGGTGGGTGGACGCGAATCGAGGACGAGCGGTTCGCCCCCGCCCTCGGTCAGGGCCGCCTGCGGGTCGTAGTGGAAGAGCGTCAGGTAGCCGGCGCGCACCGCGTCGCGCTGGTGGGTCATCTGGGTGCTCATGTCGATGCCGTGCGCGATGCACGGGCTGTAGGCGATCACCAGGCTCGGGCCGGGCCAATCGGCGGCGGCGCGGAGCACCTCGACCGTCTGCTTGGGGCTGGCGCCCATGGCGATCTGGGCGACGTACACGTCGCCGTAGGCCATCGCGATCATCCCCAGGTCCTTCTTGCCGACCGCCTTGCCGCTCGCGGCGAACTTGGCGACCGCGCCGCGCGGGGTGGCCTTGGAGGCCTGCCCGCCGGTGTTGCTGTAGACCTCGGTGTCGAGCACCAGCACGTTGACGTCGCGCCCGGACGCGAGCACGTGGTCGAGCCCGCCGAAGCCGATGTCGTACGCCCAGCCGTCGCCGCCGACCACCCACACCTGGCGGTGGACCAGCGTCTCGGCAACGGCGCGCAAACGCGCCGCGTCGGCCCGCAGTTCGGCGCTCGAGTCCGCGTCGCCCTCGATGCGGTCGAGGTGGTCGAGCAGGGTGTCGACCCGCGCGCGTTGCGCGGCGATGCCGGCCTCGTCGCGCGCGCCCTGGCCGGCCAACAGGTCGGTGGCGAGCGCGTCGCCGATCAGCGACCGGAGCTTCTCGACCCCGTCGGCCGCCTGCCCCGCCCGGGCGTCGACCGCGAGGCGCATCCCGAAGCCGAACTCGGCGGCGTCCTCGAAGAGCGAGTTCGACCACGCGGGCCCGCGGCCCTCGGCGTCCTGCGCCCACGGGGTGGTGGGGAGGTTGCCGCCGTAGATCGAGGAGCAGCCGGTGGCGTTGGCCACGACCAGATGGTCGCCGTACAGCTGGCTCAGCAGCTTGAGGTACGGCGTCTCGCCGCAGCCGGCGCAAGCGCCGGAGAACTCGAACAGCGGCTCGCGCAGCTGCGAGGCCTTGATGGGGTCGAGGTCATCGAAGCTGGGGCGGGGGTACGGGAGGGTCTCGAAGAAGGACCAGTTCGCGCGCTCCTGCTCCAGGTGCGGCGCCTTGGGCTCCATGTTGATCGCCTTGCGCTTGAGCTCGCGCTTGTCGCGGGCCGGGCAGACGTCGACGCAGACGCCGCAGCCGGTGCAGTCGTCGGGGGCGAGCTGGACGATGAAGTGGTGGCCGGCGAGCGCCTCGTCCTTACCCTTCCACGCGATCGACGCGAAGCCCTCCGGGGCGCCGTCGAGCGCGCTTTCGGGGACGGCGTTGACGCGGATCGCCGCGTGCGGGCAGGCGATGGCGCAGAGGTTGCATTGGGTGCAGACCTCGGGGTCCCAGATCGGGACCTCGTGCGCGATCGAGCGCTTCTCCCACTGGGCCGTGTCGGTCGGGAAGGTGCCGTCGATCGGGAACGCCGATACCGGCAGCTGGTCGCCGTCGCCCGCCATGATGCGGGCGGTGACGCGCTGCACGAAGTCGGGCGCGGCCTCGGGCACGATCGCGAAGCGTCGCAGGTCGCCCTCGCCCTCGGCGGGGACCTTCACCGGGTGCAGGTGCTCGAGCGCCGCGTCGACCGCCGCGTGGTTGCGCGCGAGGACGGTGCCGCCGCGCTTGCCGTAGGTCTTGTCGATCGCCTGCTTGATCGCGTCGATCGCCTCGTCCTTGGGTAGGACGCCGGACAGCGCGAAGAAGCAGGTCTGCATGATCGTGTTGATGCGCCCGCCCATGCCGACGTCCTGCGCGACCTGATCGCCGTCGATCGTGAACAGCTTGAGGTCGCGCTCGCGCACCAGCCGCTGCACCTCCACGGGCAGCTCGTTCCAGAGCGCCTCGGGGGCGAACGGCGCGTTGAGCAGCACGGTGGCGCCGGGGGCGGCGAGCGAGAGCACGTCGCGCGAGAAGAGCAGGTCGAAGCGGTGCACGCCGACGAAGCCGGCGGACTCGATCAGGTAGGGGCTCGCGACCGGAGCCGGACCGAAGCGCAGGTGCGAGACGGTGACCGCGCCGGACTTCTTGGAGTCGTACACGAAGTAGCCCTGCGCGTCGAGATCGGTCTCCTCGCCGATGATCTTGACGCTGTTCTTGGTGGCGCCCACCGTGCCGTCGCTCCCCAGGCCGAAGAAGACGGCGCGGGTGACGTCGGCGCGCTCGGTGTCGAAGGACTCGTCGACGGGCAGCGACAGGTGGGTGACGTCGTCGACGATCCCCACGGTGAAGGAGCGCGGCGTCTCGGGGTCGAGGAGCGCGTCGAGCGCGGCCTTGGCCATGCGCGGCGTGAACTCCTTGCTCCCGAGCCCGTAGCGACCGTTGAGCACGCGCGGGCGCGTGGCGCCGTCGGCGTGGCGCTCGGCGAAGGCGGTGAGCACGTCTTGGTACAGCGGCTCGCCGGCGCCGCCGGGCTCCTTGGTGCGGTCGAGGACGACGATCGACTTCGCCGTTTCGGGCAGCGCTGCGATGAGCGCGGCCGCGTCGAACGGGCGGTAGAGCACGACCTGCAGCAGGCCGACCTTCTCGCCGGCCGCGACGAGCGCATCGACGGTCTCGCGCGCCGTGGTCACGCCCGAGCCCATGAGCACCAGCACGCGTTCGGCGTCCGGGGCCCCGTGGTAGGCGAAGGCGCGGTAGCGCCGACCGGTGCGCGCCGCGAAGGCCTCGAACACCTCTTCGGCGATCGCGGGGGTCCGGTCGTAGTACCCGTTCGCCGCCTCGCGCGACTGGAAGAACACGTCGGGGTTCTGAGCGGTGCCGCGGAGCACCGGACGGTCGGGGTCCAACGCGCGGGCCCGGTGCTCGGCGACGAGCTCGTCGGGAATCAACGAGCGCAGGTCGTCGGCGTCGAGCGCCTCGATGCGCGCCACCTCGTGGCTCGTCCGGAAGCCGTCCTGAACGTGCAGGAACGGGACCCGCGCGCGCAGCGTGATGGCCTGGGCGATCAGGGCGAAGTCCTGCGACTCCTGCACCGAAGCGGCGAAGAGCATGCCCCAGCCGGTGCCGCGCACCGACATCGCGTCGGAGTGGTCGCCGAAGATCGAGAGCGCGTGGGTGGCGATCGAGCGCGCCGCCACGTGGATGACGGCCGGGGAGAGCTCACCGGCGATCTTGTACATGTTGGGGATCATCAGCAAGAGCCCCTGCGACGCCGTGAAGGTCGTCGTCAGCGCCCCCGCTTGGAGCGAACCGTGCACGGCGCCTGCGGCCCCCGCTTCGCTCTGGAGTTGCACCACCTCGGGGACCTGGCCCCAGATGTTCCGTTTCCCGGCCGCCGACCAGGCGTCGGCGTACTCCCCCATGGCCGAGGCCGGGGTGATCGGGTAGATGGCGATGACTTCGTTGACCTGGTGGGCGACCCGGGCGGCGGCCTCGTTGCCTTCCACCACGATTCGGCGTCCTGCCATGTCGGCTCCTCTCACGTCGAGCCAGCCAGGGTGGCGTGCACCCTGGGGCGCGATCCATACACCAGGCTAGGCCGCTGGGGGTGGGCCGCGGGTCCCGGTCGTGCCGGAGGTCGCACCCACCGAGGTTCGGCGGGTACCGTGCCGCATGCCGTCCGACGCCCCCCGCCCGCGCGCGGCCCACGCCACCCCGAAGGCGGCCGCCGCAGCCGCCGCCACGGTCCTCGACGCTTCGGCCGCCGCCGCGGTCGGCGCCCTCGCCGCGAGCTCCGCCGGCACGCTCGCCACCGTCCTCACCCACGCCAGCGTCCGCCGCTTCGAACCCGAGCCCGTGCCCGACGACGTGATCGCCGCGCTCGAGGCGGCGCTGGTGCGCGGCCCCACCTCCTCCGCGCTGCACAGCTACACCCACGTGCTCGTGCGCGACCCCGAGCGCAAGCGGCGCATGGCGCGCCTCGCCGGCGATCAGCGCTGGATCGACGAGGCGCCGCTGCTGGTCGTCGGCTGCGCCGACCTGCGCCGCACGCGCTCCATGGTCCACGCGCGCGGGTACCGCTACACGGCGCACGACCTGCGGATGTTGGTGAGCGCCACCGCCGACCTCACCGTCGGGCTGCAGAACGCCTCGCTGGTCGCCCAGTCGCTCGGCTACGGGACCGTGCTCCTGGGCGGGGTGCTCAACGGTTCGCTCGAGATCGCGCAGGACCTGGGGCTCCCCGAGCGGGTGGTGCCGCTGGTCGGCCTATCGGTGGGCCGTCCGGTCGACGACCGCTGGCCCGCGCCGCGCCCGCGGCTCCCGCTGCCGCTGCTGGTGCACCACGAACGGTGGTCGCTGACGGACGAGCACGAGCGTGCGCTGCTCGAGGCCCACGACGCGGAGACGCGCGCCGAGGGCACCTACGAGGGCCGCCGCATCCCCTGGACGGCGATGGGGCGCGGCGGCGACGACCCGGTGGCCGAGGGCGACTACGGGATCCTGGAGCACGTCGGTCGCAAGCAGGGTCGAGCCACGTGGGGCCCGCAGGGCGCCAAGGTCGACCACGACCTGCCCGCGCAGGGGCTGAAGGTGCGCGGGACGGGCGCCGTCGACCCGGACTGACGCGGCCGGCGATCGCCGCGGGTCAGGGCCGGTCGTCCTCCTCCAGCGGTACGCTCGTGAGGAAGAGCAGGCGGTTGACCCCACCCCCGCTCGGCACCGCCCCCAGCTCCGCGTACTTCGTGACCAGCGCCCAGAGCTCGGTGTTCAGTTCCGCCGTCTGCGCGCGCGTCAAGCGCAGGTCGAGGGCCACGTCCAGCGGACCGTCGTACTGGGCGAGCTGCATCGGGTCCGGCTGCACGGACGTGCCCGCGGTCGGCGCCTCGCGGGAGCCGCGCAGCCACACTTGGCCGTCCGCGCCCATGCCGATCAGGTAGCCGGCCCACGGGTCGCGCGCGATCCAGCGCGCCGAGGCGCGCGCCGCGCGGTCCACCTGGGCGTGCCCCATCGCGGCGAAGGTCTCCTCGAGGTCGACGTACGGCAGCGCCTCGAAGGGGACGAACCAGAGCGCATGCGGCGCGCGGTAGCGGCGCACCGGCCGGCCGGCGCGGGGCTGCACCGCCACCACCTCGAGGAGCCCGGCCGCGTGCAGGCGCTTCACCCGGTACAGGACGGCATCGAGGTCGCGCTCGAGCAGGTCGGCCGCCTCGCGCACGCTGCGGTCGCGCTCGAGGAAGCAGCCGAACACCTCGCGGGTGGCCGCGTCCATCAGGAGGCGGGCCGCCCGCGGGTCGTCGATGCGGTGCGGGGAGCTACCGGAACCTTGGTGTGTCATCTCCGGTAGCCTAGCGCGCATCCTCTGGTCATGACCCACTCCCCGATCCTCACCGCCCACCTCGCCGCCCTCCGCCTCGCCGACCTCCGCCGCGCCGCGCGCCGCTCCGCCCGCTGATCCACGTGCCCCCCTCCGAGGGCCTCGACCGCCTCGCGCGCGCCTACCACCGCAGCATCGCGCTGCGGTGGTGGTCGACGGTCCTGGCGATGCCGGTGATGGTGCCGCTGATCCTGGAGCGCGGCCTCGACCTGGCGCAGCTCGGGTTGGTGATGGCCACGTACGCCGCCGTGACGGCCGTGGCCGAGGTCCCCACGGGGGGCCTCGCCGACGCCTTCGGCCGGGTGCGCATCACGATCCTCGCCGACGTGCTCGCGGTCGCCTCGCGGATCCTCTTCGTGGCCGCCCCGGACCTGACCGGCTTCCTCGCCGCGGCGGCGCTCGGCGGCTTCGCGCGCGCCCTCGGCTCGGGCGCGCTCGAGGCCTGGTACGTCGACGCGCGGCGGCTGCAGGCGCCCACCGCCGACTTGCAGGCGCCGCTGGCGCGCGCCGGCACCGTCACCGCCCTCGCCATCGGCTCCGGGTCGCTCGTCGGCGGCTTCATCCCGCTCGCCGGCCCGTGGCTGGGGCTCGGGGTGGCGACGGGCGCCGCGGCGTTGGCCCTCGGCTTCGTGGCCTCGGCCGTGTTCGGCATCGCCGCGCTCGGCGCGACGATCGGCCTGCGCGACGCGGACGCGGGGCCGCTGGGCGGGCGCGCGGCGGCCCGACCCGATCGCGTGTTCCGGGGGGCGTGGTCCGCCCTGCGCGCCGCCCCGGTGCTCGCGGCCCTGTCGGTCGTGGCCGGACTCACGGGCGGCCTCGTGCTCAGCTACGAGATGCTGTTCCCGACCGAGCTCGCGGCACGGTGGGGCGACGCCGCGACGCCCGTGCTCGGCCTCGCCTTCGCCGGTGCGTTCGCGGCGAGCGCCGTCGGCCAGACGCTCGGTGGGCGCGCCCGCGGCGGCACGGCGCGCACGGCCGCGCTCGGGTACGGCGCCGTCGCGCTCGCCACCGCCGGCCTGGTGCCGGTGGTGCCCGGTCCGTGGGGCGTCGCGGCGGCGATCGCGGCCTTCTGGGTCGCGTACGGCGCGCTCGGCTTCGCCGGCCCGGCGCTGGCCAAGGCCTTCCACGACCGCGCGCCCTCCGACCGCCGGGCCGTCCTGCTCTCCGTGCAATCGCTGGCGGCGTTCGCCGGCGGCGTCGCCGCGTCGCTGGCGCTCGGCACCGCGGCCACGATCTGGGGGACGGGGACCGCGTGGGGGGCCGTCGCCGCCGTGGCCACGGTCCTAGCCCTGGCGCTCGCGGTCGTCGGGGCCGCTACGCGCCGACACGTCCGAGCGCCCGCAGCGCCGTAGCCACCGCCCGCCCGAACGCCGCGTGGCCCTCGGCGGTCCAGTGCACGCCGTCGACCTCGCTCGTCGCGACGTGCGCGGCCGCGTCCAAGCAGGCGACGCCGCGCACGTGCGCCACCCGCGCGTACTGGCGCGCGAAGGCGAGCGAGGTCGCCTGCCCGTCGCGCCAGCCGTCCTCGAAGCCCTCGAAGGCCTCGGGGTCGCGCGCCGCCCAGCCCTCCAGGGTGGCCAGCGGCGGCGGCGCGACGAGCAGCACCGCCGGCGCCGCGCCGCCCGGCCCCGCCTCGCTGGCGCGCACCGCGTCCACGATCCGCCCGGCCCCCTCCGCGATCTCGTAGGCGCTGGCGTGGAAGCGGGTCTTGAGGTCGTTGGTGCCGAGCATCACCACCACCACGTCGACCGGCGCGGCGCTCGCGAGCACCGGCGCCAGGTGGCGCAGTCCGTTCTTGTCGCCCAGCGGGTCCTCGAAGACCGTGGTGCGGCCGTTGAGGCCCGCCTCGACGACGTACCAACCGCGGCCCAACTCGGCCGCGAGCACCCCCGGCCAGCGCACGGCGCGCGGGTAGCGCGCGTGGGTGCCGGGCTCGAAGCCCCACGTGTTCGAGTCGCCGAAGCAGAGGACCGTGCGCTCCGGACTCACCGCGCCCACGCCCCCCAGGCCCGCGGATGGGGCTTCATTCGGTCCGCTCCGGCAGCGCCTCGACCACGTCCATGAAGGCGCGCACCTTGGCCTCCGCCACCGGCGTCCACCAGACGCCCTCCTCCTTGAGCGCGCTGGCGACGATCACGCCGTCGGCGACGCCCAGGATCGCGCCGACGTTCGCGGTGGTGACCCCGCTGCCGACGAGCAGCGGCAGCTGCGTCGCCGCGCGGACGGCGCGCAACTCGCCCAGGTCGGCGGCGTCGCCGGTGCGCTGGCCGGTCACGATCACCGCGTCCGCATCGAAGAACTCCAGATCGCGGGTCAGCTCCTCCAGCGTGCGGTCGGCGACGATCGCGTGCGCGCCGTGCTTGACGTGGACGTCGGCGAACACCCGCACCGCATCGGCGCGCAGCCAGGCGCGGTAGCGGGTGGCGGCGGCCGCGGGGCCCTCGAGGATCCCCTCGTTGGCGACGTACGCGTTGGCCCATTGGTTGACGCGGACGAAGCCCGCCCCGCCCGCCTGCGCGACCGCGAGCGCGTGGCGTGCGCCGTTCGCGAGCACGTTGATGCCCAGCGGCAGCCCCACGGCGCGACGGATGCGGTCGGTGAGCACCGCCATGACCGCCGCCGTCTCGGGACCGAGGTCGTCGGGTTTGGCGAACGGGAGGTCGCCGTGGTTCTCGACGATCAGCGCGTGGACCCCACCGCGCGCGTAGCGCTGGGCGTCCTCGACGGCGGCCGCGGCGAGCTCCTCGAACGGCGCGCCGCGGTACGCGGGCGATCCGGGCAGCGCCGGCAGGTGGACGACCCCGATCACCGCACGGCGGCGGCCGAAGAGCGCCTCGAGCGCGTGGGGTTTGGTGCGGTGGACGTGGGCCATGGGGACCTCCGGAGGTCCGGTCAGCGTACCGGTCCAGGTCAGCCCGCGCCGATGGAACGCAGGAAGTCGCGGTTGCGGATCGCGCTCTCCAACGGGGTCCCCATACCAGGGAACACGTCCTGCTCGACCGTGAGCCAATCGTCGTACCCGCGTTCGGCGAGCTCGGCGAGCACCGCGCGGAAGTCCACGCTCCCCTGCCCGAGCTCGCAGTACAGCCCTCGGGCCACGGCGTCGGGGTACGGCCACCCCTCGTCGCGAGCGCGCGCGGCGACCTCCGCCGAGACGTCCTTGAGGTGGACCGTGCGGATCCGATCCCAGAAGCGCGCGACGCCCGCCGCAGCGAGGCCGCCGTCGTCGTCCTCGACGCCGCAGCCGTGCACGTGGTGGGCCGTGTCGAACACGAGCCCGACCAGCTCGGGATCGGTGCGCTCGAGCAGGCCCTCGACCTCGTCGGGCGTCTCGATCCAGCCGGCCGCGTGCGGGTGGAACGCCGTGGCGAGGCCGGTGGCGTCGCGCACGACGCGGGCGAGCTCCTCGGCGTGGCGGGCGAAGCGGGCGAGGTCCTCGGCGGGCAGGGCCTGGTCGGGGCGGATCCGTCCGGCGTGCGCCACCCGCATCGGGTCGCGGCCGCTGTCGTCGGCCAGGATGAGGAGCGGCCGCCGCGCCGTGCGGCTCGCGTCCGCCATCAGCCGGGCCACCCGCAGCACCCCCTCCTTCGCGTCCTCGACCGCACCGGGGCGCCGCAGGTCGACGGCGGTGAAGCCGCCGAGCAGGTGCAGGTCGCGCGCCTCGAGCTCCGCGCGCAAGCGTTCGGGATCGGTGGGCAGGAAGCCGTGGTCACCGAGCTCGGTGCCGCGGTAGCCCGCGGCGACGAGCTCGTCGAGCATCCGGGTACCGGAGATCGCCGGGCCGGCGCCCCCGATCACGCCCCACGAGCAGGGGGCGTTCGCGATGCGGGGTGGCGGCGTCGAGGTCATGGGTCCCTCCGGGCGTGGGGCGCGCGGCTCGTGCGCTCGAGGCTGGTGCCGCGGAGCGTACCGCGAACGATGGTGGTTGACGGCGAGGGGCTGCGGGCGCTACCTTGCCGGCAACGAAACGAGGAGAGCGAGGTCGCATGCCGTACATGCCGCCATGGTTCGCGCCATCGAACCGGTTCGACCGGTGCCGGTGGTCCGCGTGACGACGATCCGCGACATCGCGCGCGGCGCCGGCGTCTCGGTCTCGACCGCCTCCCTGGCGCTCAACGGCGACGCCCGCGTGCGGGCGCCCACCCGCGAACGGGTCCTGCAGGTCGCCAGCGAGCTCGACTACCATCCGAGCCTCGCCGCCCGCAGCCTCTCCCGCGGGCGCACGTGGTCGCTCCACCTGCTCTTCCCGGGCGAGGGGGGCATGTCGAGCGGCTTCTTCTCGCGCTTCGTCCGCGGCCTGCACGACGGCGCGCGCGAGCGCGGGACCAACGTCGCCCTGTCGGTGCCGACCGAACCCGAGGAAGCACAGGCGACCCTGATGCGGATGATCCGCGAGCGTTGGGCCGACGGCGTCGTGTTCATCAACCTCGGCCCCGACGACCCCTTGCTCGACCTCGCGGCCGAACACGCCTACCCGCACGTGTTCGTCGGCCGCGCCACACGGACCGAGGTGCCGACGGTGGACAACGACAACCACGCCGTGGCCGCGGACGTCACGCAGGCCTTGCTCGAGCGCGGCGCACGCCACCTGATGCTCCTCAACGGCCCCGCGGACCAGGCGTTCACGCGCGAGCGCGCGGCGGGCTTCGTCGCCGCCCACGCGGCGGCCGGCGTGCCCGTGGCCGAGGACGCGATCGTCTACACGGAGGGCAGCCTCGACGCAGCCCAAGAGGCGGTCGCGGCGCGGCTCGACGCCGGTGCACCGCTCGACGGCGTGGTCGCGGTGAGCGACCCGCTCGCCGTCGCGGCCCTGCAGGTGCTGCGCCGCCGCGGCGTGGACGTGCCCGGCCGAGTGCGCGTGTTCGGGATGAACGACGACGACCTCGGCCGCTACGTCACGCCCAGCCTCAGCACGGTCGAACTGAACGCCTACGAGCTCGGCGTCGCGGCCGCCGGGCTGCTGCTCGACCAGGTCGAGGGCCGTCCGCTGACGCCGACGCGGCGGATCGTCGGCCATGCACTCATCGAGCGGGAGACGAGCGCATGACCCGCTTGCCGGACCGACGCACGGGGGCCGGCCGCGGGTGCGCTTTGCACCCCTCTGACATCGGCGCGCAAAGCTTCGAGGCGATGCCTGCGGCCGCCATCCCCGCCATCGAACCGGTTCGGAGCGCGCCGTGAGCGCCCGCCGCGACCTGGTCGCCTACGTCGTCCCGCACACCCACTGGGACCGCGAGTGGTACCACCCCCTCGAGGCCTTCCGGGCCCGCCTCGTCGACGTCGTCGACGCGGCACTCGCACTGCTCGAGGACCCGGAACGCGACTACCGCCGCTTCACGCTCGACGGGCAGGCCGTCGTGCTCGACGACTATCTGACCGTACGCCCCGAGCGCCGCGCGGCGATCGAAGCGCAGGTGCGCGCGGGCCGTCTGCGGATCGGCCCGTGGTACGTGCTCGCCGACGAGTACCTCGTGAGCCCCGAATCGCTCGTGCGCAACCTGCGCCTCGGCCTTCGCACCTGCGCCCCGTTCGGCGGCGCGATGCCGGTCGCGTACACGCCGGACTCGTTCGGCCACGTGGCCCAGTTGCCGCTCCTGGTCGCCGGCTTCGGGCTCAAGGCCGTCGTGTTCGAGCGAGGCGTGGGCGACGAGGGCGAACGCCTCGGCACCGAGTTCCGCTGGGAGGCCGCGGACGGCACGACCGACGTGTTCGCGGTCCACCTGGTCGGTACCTACTCGACCGCGACCGCGCTCGGCCACCGCGACTGGGAGTACCGCGACGCCTTCGACCCCGACCGAGCCGTGGGCCAGATGCGGGCGGCCCTCTTCGGCCCCGAGGCGGGCGCTGCCGACTTCCCCGACTGGCTGCGCGTGGCGCTCGAGCGCCTGCCCGAGGGCGTGGCCGGCTACACCCGGTCGGGCCACGCGCTGCTGCTCAACGGCTCCGATCACCTCTTCCCGCAGACCAACCTGCCCGAGGTGCTCGAAGCGCTCGAGGCCGCGATCCCGAACGTCGAGTTCCGCCACGCGGACGTCGAGGAGTTCATCGACGCGGAGCGCGCGACCGACGTCGCGCTCGAGCGCTACCGCGGCGAGTTCCGGGGCAGCCGATACCACCACGTGCTCAGCGGTGTCTGGTCGACCCGGATGCCGCTCAAGCAGGCGAACCACGCGGCCGAGACCCTGCTCGAGCGCGTCGCCGAGCCGCTCCTCGCCGCCGCGCGTGCGGCCACCGGCCACGACGACCGCGCTCTGCTCGACCACGCCTGGCGCAGCCTGCTCCTCAACCACCCGCACGATTCGATCTGCGGCTGCTCGATCGACGCGGTCCACCGCGCGATGCACGCGCGCTTCGAAGCGGTCGGCCACCTCGGCGACGAGCTGGCGCAGCGCGCGGTCGCAGCGCTCACCGCCGACGCGCGCGCTCCGCAGCTCGCCGTGTTCGACCCCCTGCCCGAAGCCGCCTGGCGGGTCGTGCGCGCGGACCTCGAGCTGCCGTCCGGCACCGGCGACCGGGTCGAGCTCTTCGACGAGGACGGGCGCCCGCTGCCCGTGCAGCGCGAGGTCGTGCGCGGCTTCGCGGCCGGGCGCAGCGACGCCCAGGTCGATCGCGTCGCCCTCGCCTTCGGGTTGCGCACCCGGCCGCTCGGGCTGGCGCGGGTGACCTGGCGGACGCCGGACGCACCGGCCGCAGCGCCCGAGGCCGACCCGACGGCCACCGACGCGGACGGCCCCGAGGCCACCGACGCCGTCCAGGCCCGGCGGGCCGACGACGGCTGGTGGCTCGAGAACCAGGCGGTGCGCGTGCACGTGGCCGACGACGGCGCGGTGACGCTGTTCGATCGGCTCGCGGCGGACGCGAGCGCGGGACGCGCGCTGCGGTTGCGGCTCGTCTCGGAGGGCGACGCCGGCGACGAGTACGACTTCTCGCCCGTGCCCGACGACCGGCCACGGGTCGCCGAAAGCGCCGCGGCGCCCCCCACGCTGGTGGCGCCGGGTCCGCTGCGCGCGGCCATCGCCTTCGACGTCGCGCTCGAGGTCCCCGAGCGGCTCGCCGACGACCGGCGCACCCGCGTGGGCCGCGCGACGCTGACCGCGCGCCTCACGCTCGCGCTCGAGGCCTACGCCGAGCACGTCGAGCTCGGCGTCGCCTTCGACCACGCCGTCGCCGACCACCGCCTGCGTTTGGTCGTCGCGACCGGCGTCCACGCCGACGAGGTCGCTTCGGACGGCCACTGGCACGTCCTCCGGCGCCCGACGCGCCCGCGCCTGGGCGACGGCTGGTACCAGCGCCCCGTGGCCACCGTGCACCAGCGGCGCTTCAGCGCCGTCAGCGACGGCGAGCGCGGCCTCGCGGTGCTGGTGCGCGGCCTGCCCGAGGTCGAGGCGATCCCGACCGACGCCGGCGTCGACCTGGCGGTCACGCTGCTGCGGGCCGTCGGCTGGCTCTCGCGCGACGACCTGACCTCGCGGCCGCAGGGCGCCGGTCCGGCCGTCGCCACCCCGGAGGCCCAGTGCCCGGGACTGCAGCGCTTCGAGCTCGCCGTGTGCCCGTTCGACGGCGACGTCGACGCGATCCGGCTCCACCGCGCCGCGGAGCGCTTCGTCGCGGCGCCGCGCGCCTTCCGCGCCGGACCGATCGACCCGCGCCCCGACCTGGCGCCACCCGGGCAGCCCGGCACCGGCCACGGTTCCGAGGCCCGATCGAGCGCCCCCTGGCGCCTCGAGCTGACCGCCCCCCTGACCCTCTCCGCCGTCGTGCCCGCCGACGCCCCGGACCGCACGCTCGTGCGGCTCTGGAACCCGACCACGCGTCGCGTCCGCGGCCACCTCGCGCTCACCCCGACCCCGACGGCGGCCCACCGGGTGCGCCTCGACGCGACCCGCCTCGCCGCGCTGCCGATCGACGGCGCCGGCGTGGCGCTCGACGTCGGGCCCTCCGAGGTCGTCACCCTCGAACTCGAGCACGGTCGCCGCGCACCGGGTCCCGACGACCCACGCCGCAGCGACCGCGAGCGCACCGATCCGAGGGGGGTGGTGGCATGACCTGAGCCGCGACCGCGCGCGCCGTCCGCGGCGCGCCCCCCGAGCCTCCAAGGTCCGAACCTCCCGACGAAGGAGACCCGAATGAACCGTTTGCTACGCACCACCCTGATCACCCTCGCGCTGCTCGCCGTGGCCAGCTTCGCCGTCGCCCAGACGCTCACCATCACCTTCCGCGGCATCGCCGGCGGCGTCAACGACCTTCAGGTCCAATGGGTGCGCGACTACGTGATCCCCGAGTTCCAAGCCGCCAACCCTGGCGTCACCGTCGAGCTCATCGAGTTCGGCGGCTCGGACGAGGCGCTCAAGGAGCAGTACGCGCTCGACCTCTCGGTCGGCGCCGGAGCCGACGTGATGGGCTTCGACGGCTTCTGGATCCCCGAGTTCGTCGAAGCCGGACTGCTCGAGCCGCTCAACGCGTCGAGCGCCGCCGCCGACGACTGGGAAGGCTGGGACCACATCCCCGAAGGCCTGCAAGCGCTCGCCGCCTTCGAGGGCGAACGCTACGGCATCGCGCTCGGCACCGACTTCCGGATGATCTTCGTCCGCACCGACATCCTCGAAGACGCCGGCATCGAAGACGCCGCGAACTGGCAGCCGACGAGCTGGGAAGAGCTGCTCGACGCCGCCCGTGCGGTCAAGGAAGCGAACCCCGAGTCGTTCCCGCTCCAGATCAACGCCGGCACCGCGATGGGCGAAGCGACCACCATGCAGGGCTACTACATGGTCCTGCTCGGCACCGGCCACTTCCTCCTCGACGACGAGGGCCGCTGGATCGTCCGCAGCCAGGGCATCCTCGACAGCCTCGAGCTCTACGAGACGATCTACGTCGACGAGATGCTCGGCGACGCGCGGCTCCAGCTGCTTCAGGACGGCCGCAACCAGTCGTTCGCCAACTTCCGCGACGGCGAGACGGCGCTGCTCGTCGAGGGCGACTACTTCTACCGCGGGCCCACCGCCCCCGGACAGGAGTTCGAGGTCGCCAACCGCGACGCCGTCATGAGCTGGGCGAAGATGCCGGCCCAAGAACCGGGCGCTGGCTACAACGGCCAGGACTTCGTGACGATCTCGGGCGGCACCGGCTTCGTGCTCAACCCGAACAGCGACCACCCCGAGCTCGCGTGGGAGCTGCTGGCGTTCATGAACAGCCAGGAAGCCCTCGAGAACGCGCAGCAGAACCAGCCGCGCATCCGCGTCCGCGACGACGTGCCGGTGCCCAACAACGAGTTCCTCACCGAGACCGCCGCGGCGCTCGGCGAGTACACGACCGCCCGCCCCAACCAGAGCGTCTACGCCGAGGTCTCCTACGAGGCCCAGCTGATGACCGAGCGCGTGGTGTCGGGTGAGATGACCCCGATGCAGGCGATGGACGCCTACGCCCGGGCCGTCACCGACCTCGTCGGCGAAGACATGGTCGTCGACCTGCTCGATTGATCGTTCGACCTACCGCAACGGGGCGCCCGCGCTTTGGGCGCCCCGCCCACTCCCCCGACCGACTCGTGAGGTGACGATGCACAAACGCCCGATCCTGTCGCTCCCGACCGGACTGTTGTTCTTGCTTCCCGCGGGCGTCTTCGTCGTGACGTTCATCCTGCTGCCGTTCTTCTGGATCGCCCAGGTGAGCTTCACCAACCGGAGCCTCACGGGGCGCACGGCGCGCAACCCCGAGTTCGTCGGCTTCGACAACTACCTACGGCTCTTCGACCCCGACACCTTCCTCAACTCCGGCGAGTTCGGCGCCTCGCTGCTGATCACGGGCCAGTTCGTCTTCTTCTCCGCGATCGTGGGCCAAGCGCTGCTCGGCCTCCTGCTCGCCTGGTTCTTCTTCCACCGCCGCGGCTGGATCCAGAGCACCGTCCAGACGGTCGCGATCCTCGCGTGGATCATGCCCGACGTGGTCGTCGCCTTCGCCTGGTTCGCCTTCCTCGACCGCGACGACGGCACCCTCAACCAGATCCTCTCCTTCCTCAACCTCGGCAGCCCCGATTGGCTGCTCGGCCTACCGCTCGTCTCGATCATCTTGTTCAACATCTGGCGCGGGACCGCCTTCAGCATGCTGCTGTTCAGTTCGGCCCTGGGGTCCATCCCGCCCAGTTATCTCGAGACCGCCTCCGTCGTCGGCGCGAGCACGTGGCAACGGCTGCGCGACATCATCCTGCCGATGATCCGCACGCACGTCATCACCGCCTTGGTGCTGATCACGCTATGGACGTTCAACACCTTCACGCCCTTCCTGCTCACCGGCGGCGGCCCGGCGTACCAGACCGAGGTCGTGTCGATCTACACGTACCGCACCGCCTTCCAGTTCTTCCGCTTCGGCGAGGGCGGCGCGGTCGGGATGGTGATGATGCTGATCAACCTCGGCTTCGCGCTGGTCTACCTGTCGCTGCTGCGCAAGAGGAGCTCCACGTGAGCGCCACCGCCCCGGGCCGCACGCCCGTTCCCCTCCGCCCCCGAAAGCCCCCGCCCAGCGACGGCGTCCGCGCCGCCCGCTTCGTGTTCGGACGGATCTTCTACTACGTCGGCTCGGTCCTGTTCGCCTCCTTCTTCCTGCTGCCGCTCCTGTGGCTCACGGTGGCGCCCTTCAGCACGCTGGCGAACCTGTCGGTCCAGATGCCGGACCCGTGGAGCCTGCAGAACTTCGCGCGCGTGTTCGAGAACTCCTTCGCGATCCGTGCGCTCGTCCAGAACAGCGTGCTCCAGGCCGCCGGCGGGATGCTCCTGGTCACGGTGTGCGCCACGCTCGCCGCCTACGCCCTCTCGCGCGCGGCGATCCGCGGCACCGAAGCGATCACCTACGGCCTGGTCCTGTTCTCGTCGGTGGTCACGGGCACGGCCGCGATGGTGCCGATCTTCCTGATGATCTTCCGGATGGGGCTGATCGACACCCACCTGGCCGTGATCCTCGTCTTCACCGGTGGGCTGTTGCCGGCCGCGATCTTCATCATGCGCGACTTCGTCGATTCGATCCCGCGCTCCTACGAGGAGTCGGCGATGGTGGCCGGTGCCAGCTCGTGGGCGGTCTTCCGCGACGTGGCGCTGCCGATCGTGCGCCCCGGCATGATGGTCGTGGGGGTATGGGCCTTCGTCAACGTCTGGGGCGGCTTCTTGATCCCCTTCATCCTCCTGCGCAGCAGCGAGAAGATGCCGGCGGCCGTCGCGATCTACTCCTTCTACACGGAGGCGGGCACGCCGCTCATCACGCTGACCGCCGCCTACTCGGTGCTCTACACCCTGCCCGTGCTGCTCCTCTACCTGTTCGTCAACTGGAAGTACGGCTTCCGGTTCTTCGGAGGGATCAAGTCGTGAACCATGCCCAGCCGACCGGAGGTCCGCGATGGCGCTCGTGAGGTTCGACCGCGTCGAGAAGGCGTTCGGCAGCGTCAAGGCCGTCGACGACGTCTCCTTCGACATCGCCGACGGCGAGTTCGTCTGCCTGTTGGGGCCCTCGGGCTGCGGCAAGACGACGACGCTGCGGCTCATCGCCGGCCTCGAGAAGCCGACCGCCGGGACCATCCACATCGGCGACCGCGAGGTCACCAAGCTCGCCGCGCGCGACCGCGACATCGGGATGGTCTTCCAGGACTACGCCCTCTACCCGCACATGTCGATCGCCGACAACATCGGCTACCCGCTCAAGGTGCGCGGCGCCGCCGTCGCCGCCCGCGACCAGCGCGTGCGCGAGGTCGCCGACCACCTGCAGATCGGCAACCTGCTCGAGCGTCGACCCGGTCAGATCTCCGGCGGCCAGCAGCAGCGCACGTCGGTCGCGCGCGCGGTCGTCCACGAACCGCAGGTCTTCCTGTTCGACGAGCCGCTGTCGAACCTCGACGCCAAGCTGCGCCTCGAGGCGCGCAGCTTCCTCAAGCACCTCCAGCGCGAGGTGGGCGTCACCGCCGTGTACGTCACCCACGACCAAGCGGAGGCGATGGCGATCGCCGACCGCATCGCCGTGATGCACGAGGGCAAGATCGTCCAGATCGGCCCACCCCTCGAGGTCTACCGCCGCCCCGCGACCACCTTCGTGGCGAACTTCCTCGGCAGCCCCCCGATGAACCTGTTGCCGTTCACCGTGCACGGCGGTCCGCGTCCGCGGCTCGCCTCGGACGCGGTCGAGCTCGCCCTGAGCGACGCCACCGCGGCCTGGTTGGTGCCGGCGATCGGCGACGGCGGTGTGGTCACCGCCGGCATCCGCCCGGAGCACCTGCGGCTGGTCGCAGCGGCCGGCCCCGCCACCATCTCCGGCGAGCCTTACGCGGTCGAGACGCTCGGGCCCGAGTCGCTCGTCACCCTCAAGGTCGGCGCGACGCTCCTGACCGTACGGGTCTTCTCCGACGACCCGCCCGACATGCCGGAGGGCCTCGCCCACGTCCAACTCGACGAGGCGCACGTGCATTACTTCGACGGCGACGGGGTCCGGATCGAGGGGCGTTGATGGAGCGCGACGCGACCGTGATCGAGCGCGTGCTCGAGGGCCGACTCCTACCCGACCCGGACGAACCGGTCGCGGCGCTGCCCTTCGAGGTGCCTCCGGGGGCCACGCGCATCGACCTGCGCTACGCCCACGACGAGGGCCAGGTCCTCGACCTCGGCCTACTCGACCCCGCGGCCACGCCCTTCGTGGCGCGCGCGGGGTTCCGCGGCTGGAGCGGCGGCGCCCGGCGCGAAGCGTACGTCGCGATCGCCGACGCCACCCCGGGCTACCTACCGGGTCCGCTTCCGCCCGGGACGTGGCGCGTGCTCCTCGGCCGTGCGCACGTCGCGCTCGACGGCTGCGCGTACCGGGTCGACGTGCGGGTGACGCTCGGGGGGGCGAGCCCGGCAGCCACCGGCGCTCCCCCTGAGGACGCCGATGCACCGCCCACCACCGCCCCCGACCCCCACGCCGCCGACGCCGCCTGGTACCCCGGCGACCTGCAGTCCCACACCCACCACAGCGACGCCAAGGGGAGCGTGGCCGAGCTGCTCGCGGCCGCGGAAGACCGCGGCCTGCGCTTCCTGGCCGTCACGGACCACAACACGATCAGCCACCACGCGGATCTGCGGCGCCACGCCGACGGTCCGGTGCTCCCCGTCCCCGGGATCGAGGTCACCACGTACCGCGGCCACGCGAACGTGTGGGGCGCATCCGGTTGGGTCGACTTCCGCGTCGCAGGCGATGCGGACGTCGCGCCGATGGTGCGCCGCGCCCACGAACTCGGCGGCCTGGTGTCGGTGAACCACCCCAAGGCGCAGCCGGGCTGCATCGGCTGCGACTGGGACTACCCGGTGCCCGAGGAGGCCGACGCGCTCGAGGCGTGGCAGGGCCCCTGGTGGCTTCGAAACTGGGAGTCGCTCGCGCGCTACGACCGACTCCTCGCCTCGGGGCGCCGCCTGACGCTCGTCGGCGGCAGCGACCGCCACCAGCCCGCCGGCGTCGACCACGACCCCGACGAACTGCGCGTCGGTAGCCCCACCACCTGGCTGCGCCTGCGACGCGTCGCCGTGCCCGACGTCCTCGCCGCGCTCCGGGCCGGGCAGGCCAGCGTGTCGGAATCGCCGAGTGGCCCCTTCGTGCGCATCGAGGCGTCGACGACGCCGATGGGCGGGGCGCTGCCGCCGGGCGCCGAACACGAGCTCCACGCCGTCGTGCGCGGCGGCGCCGGCGAGCGCCTGCGCTGGGTGGGCGCCCGAGGCGTGCTCCGCGAGGTGGTGATCGAGACCGACGACTTCACCGATACCTGGCGCTGGCATCCGGACGGCGCCTTCGTGCGGGCCGAGGTCGTCGCCGGCGAGGCGGGGCGCGCCGCGCGCCTCGCCGCACTGCGGGGGCTCGCGGCGCGCCGTCCGCTGCCGTACGGGATCACGTTCGACGAGATCGCCACGCACCCGTGGGTGCGCGCGCTCTCGAACCCCATCTACGTTTGACGCCTGTGGGTGCGAGCGCAGGCACGGAGGTCACGATGCAGCAGATCCGCTTCGCCCTGGTGGGCGCGGGCTTGATGGGGCGGTTCCACGGGCGCACGCTCGCTTCGATCGTGGGCGGTCGCCTCACCGTGGTCGTCGACGCCGACCGCGCGGCGGCCGAGGCGGTCGCCGCGATGGCGCCGGGCGCCCGCGCGACGGACGACGTGAGCGCCGCGTACGGCGACGACGTCGATGCCGTCGTCATCGTCACGCCGGCGCAGACGCACGCGCCCATCATCGAAGCAGCCGCGCGGGCCGGCAAGGCTGTGTTCTGCGAGAAGCCGCTGGCGACCACGTGGGCCGACGCCCTCCGGGTCCGCGCGACGCTGCGCGCGACCGGCACGCCGTTCCAGATCGGCTTCCAGCGGCGCTACGACCCCGGCATCGCGCGCCTCTTGCGCCTGCTCGCCGACGGCGAGCTCGGCACCGTCGAGACGCTCCGATCGGTGACCGCCGACCCGATGGGCCCCGACGTGGAGGGGATGCGCCGCGCGGCCGGCATCTTCCACGACACGCTCGCCCACGACGCCGACCTGGCCCTGACGATCGGCGGCCCGGTCGACGACGTCTTCGCCCGCGGCGCGAGCCTGTTCGACGCACGCTTCGACGAGCTCGGCAAGCCCGACACCACGCTGCTGTCGCTGCGCTTCGCGAACGGCGCGCTCGGCGTGATCGAGAACCGGCTGCGCACCGGTTACGGCTACGAGACCGTCCTGGAGGTCGGCGGCAGCTCGGCGAAGGGCGCCGTCCGCGACGACGCGATCGACGGACTCACCCTGTTCCGCGCCAACCGCTTCGAGCGCGACCACGTGCCGTGGTTCCTCGAGCGCTTCGCCACGGCCTACCGCAGCGAGCTCGAGGCCTTCGTGGCGGCGCTGATCGAGGGCCGCGCGCCCGACCCCGGCGTCGACCAGGGGGTGGCGGTGATGCGCCTCTGCCTCGCCGCCGAGCGCTCGTACGCCGAGGCGCGCCTGGTGCGGCTCGAGGAGTTCGCCGACCCGGGCTGAGGCCGGATCGAGGGCATGGTGCGCCATGCTGGAGGCATGCCCGCCACCCGCACGTTCCTGGCGCTGCCGCTCCCCGGCGCCGTGCGCGCGGCGCTCGCCGAGCTGCGCACGGCGTTGCCCGCGCCGCCGCGCGGCGTTCGCTGGGCCGACCTGGCGCAGGCGCACGCGACCCTCGTGTTCCTGGGCGACCTGGACGACGCGGCGCTGGCGGACGTCCGCGACCGCACGCGGGCGGTGGCGGCCGCGACCGCCCCCTTCGAAGCGGACCTGAGCGGGCTGGGCGCCTTCGCCGGCGCGGCCCGGGCGCGGGTGCTCTGGGTCGGCTGGGGCGCGGGCGCCGAGGCGGTCGTCGGGCTCCACGCCGACCTGGTCGCGGCGCTCGAGCGCCCGCCCGAGCCGCGCCCCTTCGCGCCGCACGTCACGCTGGCGCGGGCGCGGGCGCCCGTCGACGCCCGCGCCTGGCTGGCGGCGGCCCCGACGGCCTGGCGCAGCCCGGCGTGGCGGGCCGACGCGGTCGCCGTGGTGGCGAGCGAGCTTCGTCCCGAAGGGGCGCGCCACACGGTGGTGGAGCGCTGCCCGTTCGGCAGCGCCTGAGGCGCCCCCCTGCCGCCGTCAGCCGAGCAGCGCCCGGTTGGCGGCGATCAGCGCCTCGTACGCGGCGAGCGTCGCCGCCACGTCGGGCAGATCGAACGCCACGGTCGCGGCCGCGCGGACCTCGGATACCGCGTTCGCCGGTGCGAACGCGACGCCGCACACGCGCAGCCACGCCAGGTCGCCGATCGCGTCGCCGATGCCGGCGACCTCCGCCGGATCGACGTCGATCGCCGCGCACAACTCGCGCAGACCGCTCGTCTTGTCGACGCCGGGC
The DNA here is from genome assembly GCA_011390455.1 of Trueperaceae bacterium. Next base: position 4,905 of record JAABSI010000027.1, on the reverse strand, counting down.
AGCAACAGGTTGACGCAGCCGGTCGAGGGGTCGACCTCGAGCGCCAACCGCTCGCGCTCGAGCAGCGCGGTCAGGTCGGCGCTCAGGTCGTCGACCGGCCACGCCGGGTCGTTCGGGAAGACGCTGAGCGAGGCGACCTTCCCCAGCTGCACGAACACGTCGTCGCGCGCCTCCAGGGCGGCCGTGACCGCGGCGATCGCCGGGCCCCCGGCCTCCACCGCCGCCGCGAGCCAGGCGCGGTACGGGATCCGGGTGGCGAGCCCGGCGCCGTTCTCGAAGGAAGCCGGCAGCCGTACGTCCAGTGCCTGCATCACGGCGTCCACGTAGGCGTGCGGCCGGCCCGTCACGAGCGTGAGCGCGGGAATCGTGGGGTCGTGCGCGCTCGCCCGGTTGAGCTCGGCGATCGCGTGCAGGCGCTCCAGGTCGAAGGCGCCGTGGTCGACCGCGGCGAGGCAGCCGTCGATGTCGCAGGCGAACACCCGCACCGGGCGTTCGAGCGCGATCGGCGCCGCGCTCACGCCGGCGGCAGCAGCGAGACGCCCGCGGGTTTGAGCCGCAACCGGACGAGGTCGCCCTTGCGGGCCACGCTCATCCCGCCACCCGACATGGTCGCGAACACCTCGGTGCCGGCGACGTCGAAGACGAACTCGGTCACCGCGCCCAGGTAGGCCGCGCTGAGGAAAGTGGCGTCGAGGCCCACCTCGTCGTCGCGCGCGAACTCGACCGCTTCGGGGCGCACCATCACCGTGACGTCGCCCGCCGCAACGTCCTGCACGTGGGGGACCTGGTAGCCGAGCAGGTCGATGACGGCGCCGTCGTAGCGGCCCGGCAGGAAGTTCGCCGAGCCGATGAAGTCGGCGACGAAGCGCGTCGCGGGGCGCGTGTAGAGGTCGAGCGGCGAGCCGATCTGTTCGATGACGCCCGCGCGCATCACCACCACCCGGTCGCTGATGGCGAGCGCCTCCTCCTGGTCGTGGGTGACGTAGACGCTCGTGATCCCCAGGCGCTGCTGCAGCTCGCGGATGTCCTCGCGCACGCGCTTGCGCAGCTTGGCGTCGAGGTTGCTCAGGGGCTCGTCGAACAGGAGCACCCGCGGCCGGATCGCCAGCGCCCGCGCCAGCGCCACGCGCTGCTGCTGGCCCCCCGACAGCGCCGACGTCGCCCGGTCGGCGAGGCCCTCGAGCCCCACCATCGCCAAGGCCTCGGCCACGCGCGCAGCGATCTCGTCCTTCGGGCGCCGGGCCACCTTGAGGCCGTACGCGACGTTCTCGAACACGTTCATGTGCGGGAACAGCGCGTAGCTCTGGAACACCATGGTGATGTCGCGCAGGTAGGCGGGGAGCCGGGTGACGTCGTCGGTGTCGATCAGCACCTGCCCCTCGGTCGGCTTCTCGAGGCCGGCGATCATCCGCAGCGCGGTGGTCTTGCCGCAGCCCGAGGGCCCCAGGAGCGTGATCAGCTCGCCGCGCTCGACGTGCAGGTCGACGTGGTCGACCGCGACCACGTCGCGACCGAAGCGCTTGACGAGCCCCTTCAGCTCCACCGAGGCCGGTTGCAGTCCTTGCATCACGAGCGCACCCCCACCATCCGGTTGCCCAGCATCTTGGCGATCTGGAGCACCACGACGATCACGAGCAGCAGCGTCACGATGAGGATGGTGCCCATCGCCGCGGCGCGGCCGAGCTGCCCCTGGTCCACCCAACCGAGCAGGAGCACGGTCGCGAACTGGTTCCCGGGGCTGACGAGGAAGATGACCTGGCTGACGGCGGTCATCGCGGTCACGAAGGCGAAGATCAGGCCCGTCACCAGCGTGTTGATGAGCAGCGGGAAGAGCACCCGCCGCATGGTCGTGAACGACTTGGCGCGCAGCATCGTCGAGGCCTCCTCGAGGCTCGGGTCGATCTGCGCCAGGCCGGCCACCGCCGCGCGGATGGCGACGGGCATGTTGCGGAAGACCAGCGCGATCACGATGATCGTCGCGCTGGCGGTCAACAGCACCGGACCGGTGTTGAAGGCGAAGATGTAGGCGACGCCCATCACCGTGCCCGGCGTGGCGAACGACAGCAACGAACCGAACTCGACGAAGCGCCGGCCCCAGAAGCGCTGGCGCGCCACCAGGTACGCGACCAGGAAGCCGAGCAGCATCGCGGGCACCGCGCTGATCGCGGCGACCCGGGCGGTGAACAGGAACACGTCCAAGCCGGCGCCGGTGAAGAAGTCCTGGTAGTGCCTCAGGGTGAAGGTGTAGTTGACGCCCCACAGTTGCGCGAAGGAGCCGACCGCGATCGAGACGTACAGCGCGGCCACCAACACCGACCAGACGAAGAGGATCGTGACGAGCGCCGTCTCGAGCAGGCGTGGGAGCGGCGCGATCGCGCCGCTGGTGGGCTTGCCGGTCACGGTCACGAACGACCCGCCGCCGAGCCACCAGCGCTGCAGGAAGAAGGCGCCGAGCACCATGAGCAGCAGGATCGCGCCGTACACCGCCGCCTCGTTCGGGTTGAAGCGGCCGGTGAGCGACAGGTAGACCTCGGTGGCCATGTACTTGCGGTTGCCGCCGAGGATGATCGGGTTGCCGAAGTCGGCGAGCGACTCGATCATGCTGAGCAGGAACGCCGCCGCCAGACCGGGGCGCACCAGCGGCCAAGTGATCGTCCGCAGCGTCACCCACGAGTTCGCGCCCAGGGTCTGGGCCGCCTCCTCGAGCGCGGGGTTGAGCGAGCTCATCGAGCCCCGGAGCAGCAGGTAGGCGATCGGCGTGAAGGAGAGGATCTGGGCGATCGCCACCCCCGGGAGGCCGAAGATCCAACTGCTCGACTGGTCGAACAGGCCGTACGTGATGAGGCCGCGGCGGCCGAGCAGGAAGATCATCGCGAACGACAGCACGAAGGGCGGCGTGATGATGGGCAGGATGCTGATCACGTCGAGCGAGCGACGGACCGCGCCGACGCGGGCGCGCTGACCGAGCAGCGCGAAGGCGAGCCCGAGCATCGTGGTCGTCGGCGCCACGATCGTCACCAGCAGCAGGCTGGTGGGGAGCGCGCCGTTGCCGTAGAGCATGACGCCCACGACGAAGCCGAGGGCGGCGCCCAGGGCCGTGCGCGCGAGCACGGTCGGCCAGCGCAGGCGGCGCCACGCGGCCAGCCCGCCCAGCACGACCGCTCCCCCGGCCGACCAGCGCAGCGCCATCCCGACCTCGTCGACGGGCGACAACGGGTTGCCGAGCATCAGGAAGAGAGGGTGCTGCAGGGTGCGCGCGAAGACCGACAGGTCGAACGCGCCGTCGATGAAGACCGACGAGCGCAGCACGGTGAAGAGCGGATACAGGATGAAGAGCACGACGAAGGAAGAGACGAACAGGATGCTCGAGGCGATGAAGGCGTCGCCCTGGACGCGCCCCGACTCGCTGAGCGCGTTCCCCAGCACCAGCACGAGCCCCGACAACACGACCAGCGCCCCGATGCCGAAGGGCACCCGGCCGACCATGAACCACAGGACCACGGCGACGAAGCCGATCGTGCCCACGGCCAGCACCAGGTCGGCGCGGCGCGCGGTGGAGAGGGGCAGGAACGAGAGCGCGAGCGCGACCGCGCTCGCCGCGAGCGTCGCCCACAGCAGCGGATGGCCGATGGCGGCGGCGTAGAGGTCGGGCTCGAGCGTCAGGAAGGGGCGGCCTGGGCGGCCGATCGGCAGCGACCACCAGCCGACGACGGCCAACAGGGCGGGGAGCCAGGCCCCGCTGATGGCGAGGCCGGCCGCTGGGCGCCTAGGGCGGGCGGACGAACGAGAGGATGCGGCGTCCAACGGGGGTCCTCACGGCGGGTCGAGCGATGGATCCGCTCGGGGGAGCGTTCGTGGACCCCCGAAGCCCGGCCGCAGCGTGCGCGACCGGGCTTCGGGGGCGGTCAACGGCGCGCTTCGGGCTGGGTTCGTTCCAGCCCGAAGCACGACGCCATCACCGCGGCTGCGGGAAGATCTCGTTCGTCCAACGGCCGACCAGACGCTCCTTGACCTCGGGGGTGCCGTAGGTGTCGAAGTCGTAGTCGATCAGGTTGATCGTCGAGAGGTCGGGCGCGAGCTCCGGCACCGGGGTGTTCCGGTTGGACTGGATCTGGTACGAGTCGCCCTGCTCGGCGGCGATCATCTGCGCCTCGGGGGTGAGCGCCCACTCGATGAAGGCGATCGCGGCGTCGCGGTTGGGGGCGTTCGCGATCAGGCTCAGGCCACCGATCTCGTAGCCGGTGCCCTCGACGGGCGCGTAGGTGGTGAGCGGGAAGCCCTGAGCGGCGAACTTGACGCCGTCGTGCATGAACTGGATGCCGATCGCGACCTCACCGCGGCCGGCGAGCTGGCCGGGGCCGCTGCCGGAGCTGGTGTACTGGTTCATGTTCTGGTGCATGCCGGCGAGGATCTCGAAGGCCTCTTCCTCACCGAAGAGCTGCACGAGCGTGGCGATGACCGTGTAGGCCGTACCGGAGCTGTTCGGATCGGACATCCCGAGCAGGCCCTTGTACATGGGGTCGGTCAGGTCGCGCCAGCCCGCGGGCATCGGCTTGCCCTCGAGCACGCCCTCGTTGACGACGAAGCCGAGCGCGCCCGCGTACAGCGGGATGTACGTGCCGCCGACCTGGTCCTTGAGGTCCTGGATGATCTCGTCCCAGACGGTGGGCTCGTAGAACTCGGTCAGGCCCTCGCGGTAGGCGATCAGGTGCGGGTCGCCGGTGCCGCCGAACCAGACGTCGAAGATCGGGCTCGCGGCCTCGGCGCGGATGCGCGCGAGGGCGTCGTTCGAGCTGACGCGGATGAACTCCAGGTCGATGCCCGTGGCCTCGGTGAACGCGGGGCCGAGGGCCTCGCACCAGGCGAGGTCCGGGCTGCAGAGCAGGTTGACGCGCTGCGCCTGGG
>JAABSI010000026.1 GCA_011390455.1 Trueperaceae bacterium | reverse complement strand
TCGTCGTCGTCGTCGTCATCGTCGTCGTCATCGTCGTCGTCATCATCATCATCATCGTCGTCGTCATCGTCGCGGCCGTAGTCGTCGTCGCGATCGCCATCGTCATCGTCGTCGTCGTCGCGACCGAAGTCGTCGCGATCGCCGTCGTCATCGTCGTCGTCGTCGCGACCGAAGTCGTCGTCGCGCAGGTCGTCTTCGTCGAGGTCGTCCTCGAACTCGATGCGCACGCGGAGGTCGTCGCCGAAGCGGGCCATGAACTCGGCGGCATCGACGAAGAAGCCGTCCTCGATCACGACCAGGCCATCGGCAGCGATCGCGCCGTCGAAGATCTGGTTGACGCCATCGGGGCCCGGCACGACGAGCCGCACGAAGCCTTCGAAGCCGCGGAGCAGCTCGATCTCGATCGAGCGGTCGTCGTCGAACTCGACCTCGACGGTGCCGACGACGCGGCCGTCGTCGTCGTAGATGCCGAAGTTCAAGTCGTCGTCGGCGAGGGCGGAGAAGGCGAGCGTGGCGGCGAGGGTGAGGGCGAGGGCTCGGAAGGGATGGTTCATGGGTGGTTCCTCCTGAGGACAGGAGACCGCACGTCGCTGAAGCCAAGCTGAAGCGCCGCCGAAGGCCCGGATGTCCCGCGCCAGGTCCGGGGCGGTCGGGCTACGCTCCCTCCAGCCCATCGCTCCCAGGAGGTCCCGTGACCCAGTCCGCGCCCCCCGCCCTCACCCCCCGCACCGTGCTCGTCGGCGCCCAGATGCTGTTCGTGGCGTTCGGCGCGCTGGTGTTGGTGCCCCTCCTGACGGGCCTCGACCCCAACGTCGCGCTGTTCACCGCCGGCGCCGGCACGCTGGTGTTCCACGTGGTCACCGGCTTCAAGGTGCCGGTGTTCCTGGCCTCGTCGTTCGCCTTCATCGCGCCCATCGCGTACGGGGTCGTCGAGTTCGGCGTCTCGGGCATGCTCTCGGGGCTCGTCGCCGCCGGCCTCGTCTACGTCGCGCTCGCCGCCCTGGTGCGCTGGCGCGGCCAGGCGATCGTCCACCGGGTGCTGCCGCCCATCGTCACGGGCCCGGTGATCATGGTGATCGGCCTGGCGCTCGCCCCCGTGGCCGTCGACATGGCCACCGGCATGGCGGTCGGGGACTACAGCGGGCAGGCGATCGCGGTCGCGTCGGTGTCGTTGATCGCGACGATCGCGACCGCCATGTTCGGGCGCGGGATGGCCAAGCTGGTGCCCATCCTCGTGGGCGTGGTGGTCGGGTACGTGTTCGCCGCCACCCTCGGGATGGTCGACCTGACGCCGGTGCGCGAAGCCGCCTGGCTGGCCATGCCCGCCTTCGTGGTGCCCACCTTCTCGCTGCCCGCGATCCTGTTCATCCTCCCCGTCGCCATCGCGCCCGCCATCGAGCACGTCGGCGACGTGATCGCGATCCGCGGCGTGACCGGCGTCGACTACCTCGAGAAGCCCGGCCTGCACCGCACGCTGCTCGGCGACGGCCTGGCGACCAGCCTCGCCGGCTTCCTCGGCGGACCGCCCAACACCACGTACTCCGAGGTCACCGGCGCGGTGGCCCTCACCAAGGCCTTCCAACCGATCGTCATGGCGATCGCCGCGGTGTTCGCGATCGTGCTCGCCTTCGTGGGCAAGCTCGGCGCGGTGCTGCAGACCATCCCGACGCCGGTCATGGGCGGCATCCTGGTGATCCTGTTCGGCTCGATCGTGGTGGTCGGGGCCTCCTCGCTCGTCAAGGCGCAGGTCGACCTCGCCGAGACCCGCAACCTGGTGATCATGGCCGTCATCCTCGTGTTCGGCGTGGGCGGCATGGCGTTCCACCTCGGCGAGTTCACCGTCGAGGGCATCGGCTTGGCGGGGATCGTGGGGGTGGTGCTCAACCTGGTGCTGCCCCGCACGGAGCCGAAGGCAGTGGCGTGAGCGCAAGAGACGGAATCCACGTCCGCGCCCGACCCGTTGTGGGATGGTGCCGTGACCGCCATGACCTGGCGGGAAAGGATGGCTCGATGGCAAGCGCTCCCAAGACCCGCATCCGCCTCACCACGCTCACCGCCCTTGCGCTCGTCGCCGTGCTCATCGCGGCGTGTACCCAGCCGCCACCTCCGACCCCGACCTTCGACCTCACCGTGGCCCTCGCCGGCGACGGAAGCGGCAGCGTCACGTCGACGCCCGAGGGCATCGACACCGCCGCCAGCGAGTTCGTCGGAACCTTCGAAGAGGGCACCGAGGTCACGCTGACGGCCGTCGCCGACGACGGCTCGGCCTTCGTCGACTTCGACTTCGCCAGCGCCACCACTTGTGGGGCCGGCAGCACGACCACGACCTGCGTAGTGACGGTGAACGCCGCCGAGACGGTCACGGCGACGTTCGAGGCGGAGGAGTTCGTCGTCGCCTCGTCGGGCATCGAGCTGGAGTCGTTCCGGTTCGCATCCGGCATGTACGCGTCGATCGACACCGCCACGGTGCCTGGCGCGGGCCTCGATCCCGACCACGCCGTCTTCGGTCTGACCATGCACCCGACCAACCCTTGGCTGTTCGTGTCGTCCTTCGTCCACTCGAACTGGGGCGACGCCCGCATCGATGTGTTCGAGTTCGTCGATGGAACGTTCAGCCACGTCGTCACGAACGAGATGGTCGATTTCGACGGCCTCGGTTGTTGGGTGGCCGTGGACAACGACGGCTGCGCGATCACGGAGATGACCTTCAACGCCGCCGGCACTCAGCTCTGGGTCAACGAAGACAACAGCGACGTCGTGATCACGTTCACCGTCGACCCGACCACCGGTGTGTTGACGTACGTCGACGACACGCCGGAGGTCAGCTACCAGGGCCTCGTCAAGCATCCCACCGCGCCGTACCTCTACAACGGCCTCAACACACTCGCCATCTCGGGCGGCGTGGCCCAGGACGATCCGAGCTTCCTCTTTGGGGAAGGCGGCAACGGTCCCATGGTGTTCGAGACCGCGGCCGGTTGGCGCTTGCTCAGCACGATCGACAACCAGGACGTCGTCTTGGCGGACCTCGCCGATCCAGCCAACCCTGCCGTGCTCGACACGGTCGCCTTGACCGGCACCTACGATGCGCGCTTCGCCTCGGCCGACCTCGACAGCGAACGCGTCATCGTCGTGGGCGACGACCTCGCCACCGTGCTCAGCTTCGCCGGCGACACCCTGACCGACCTCGGTGGCACCGACCTCGACCAACTCGTCCTGGGCACGGCGCGCATCTTCCGCGGCGTCGCGTGGGTCCCCGGAACGAACACCGCCGTGGCTGCGTGGTTCTCGTCCGATGGTTCGGGCGGCTACAGCGTGCTCGAAGTGGCCGGTGACGGCAGCGTCACCATCGCGGAAGAGCTCGACGGCGCGGGCCGTGCTCGTGCGGTGATCGTCGCCCGCTGAGTTCGAACACCAGTCCGTTCGCCGCGGCGCCGGCCCCTTCTGGGGCCGGCGCCGCTTCTTGGGCTGGTGCCGGCGCTCCAAGGTGGCGTGGACCGCCCCTTGGTAGCATCGGTCGGCGCGGCCCGCGCCGACCGAGTCCTTTAAGCCGGTCCGGAGAGACCGAGAAGGAGAGCGCATGACCACGAACCACAAAGCCACCCTCATGGACGACCAGGAAGTGGTGCGTGCGCTGACGCGCATCGCCCACGAGATCGTCGAGCGCAACAAGGGGGCCGAGGGCCTCGCGCTCGTCGGCGTCCATACCCGCGGCGTGCCCATCGCCGAGCGCCTCGCCGACCTGATCGAGCGCTTCGAGGGGGTGCGCCCGCCCACGGGCAAGCTCGACATCACCCTCTACCGCGACGACCTGACCGAGATCGCGCTGCAGCCGATCGTGCGCAAGACCGAGGTCCCGTTCGACGTCGCCGGCATGCGCATCGTGCTCTGCGACGACGTGCTGTACACCGGCCGCACCGCCCGCGCGGCGCTCGACGCGCTCGTCGACATGGGGCGCCCCAAGGTGATCCAGTACGCGGTCCTGGTCGATCGCGGGCACCGCGAGCTGCCGATCCGCGCGGACTACGTGGGCAAGAACGTCCCCACCGCCCGCACCGAGCTGGTCAAGGTCCGCCTGACGGAGACCGACGGCGCCGACGGGGTCGAACTGCTCGAGCAGGTCGAGGCCGAAGCGTGAGCGCGGCGGCCGACGCCGACGCCGCCCCCCGCCCCAAACACCTCCTCGACCTCGCCGACTGGACGCCCCCGCAGATCGCGGCGCTGTTCGACACCACCGACGTGATGGCGCAGGTGATGACCCGCACCATCAAGAAGGTGCCGGCGCTGCAGGGCTTCACCGTGGGGACGCTCTTCTTCGAGAACTCCACGCGCACGCGGCTCTCGTTCGAGCGCGCCGCCCGCGCGCAGTCGGCCGACGTCATCTCGTTCGCGGCCGGCGCCAGCAGCCTCAGCAAGGGCGAGTCGCTCAAGGACACGCTCCGCACGATCGACGCGATGCAGGCCGACCTGTACGTGGTGCGCCACCCCGCCTCGGGGGCGCCGCACCAGCTGACGCGCTGGACCGACGCCCGGGTCGTCAACGCCGGCGATGGCCGCCGCGCCCACCCCACCCAGGCGCTGCTCGACGCGTACACCTTCAAGACCCGCTTCCCCGGGTTCGACGGGTGGGCCGGCGTCAAGCTGGCGATCGTCGGCGACGTCGCGCACTCGCGGGTGGCGCGCTCCAACGTCGAGCTGTGGACCAAGCTCGGGGCGCAGGTGACGCTGTGCGGCCCGCGCACCCTGCTCCCCTTCGAACTCGGCGAGCGCCCCGGCGTGACCCTGACGAACCGCCTCGCGGACGCCGTCGAGGGCGCGCACGCGGTGATGGCGTTGCGGCTGCAGCGCGAACGCATGGCGGGGCCCATGCTCCCCTCGCTCGCGGAGTACCGCGCCCGCTACCAGGTGTCGCGCGCCGCGCTGACGCTCGCGCACCCGGACGCGCTGGTGATGCACCCCGGCCCCATGAACCGCGACGTCGAGATCGAGGGGGCCCTCGCCGACGACCCGCGCAGCGTCGTCGAAGCGCAGGTCGCCAACGGCGTTCCGGTGCGGATGGCCGTCCTGTACACGCTGCTCGTGGGCGGAAAGGGCCGAGCATGACCGCGCTCGCCGCCCCCTGGAACGGAGAAAAGGCATGACCGACATCCCCCGCACCGTCCTGCGCGGCGCGCGCCTGATCGACGCGCGCGGCGACCACGGCGTCCACGACCTCTGGCTCGCCGGCGGCACCATCGAGGGCGTGGACCTGGAGGGCACCGCCGACCTCGAGGTCGACGCCCGCGGCCACGTCGCCACCCCCGCCTTCCTCGACCCCCACGTGCACCTGCGGGTGCCGGGCCAGGAGGAGAAGGAGGACCTCGCCACGGGCCTCGGAGCCGCGGTCGCCGGCGGCTTCGGCACCGTGGTCTCGATGGCGAACACCACCCCCACGGTCGACGACCCGGCGATCGTCGCCGACCTGGTCGCCCAGGCGGCGCGCCTCGGGCTGGCGCGCCTGCGCCCCGCCGCCGCGCTCTCGATCGGCCTGAAGGGCGAGCGCCTCGCCGACTACGCCGCCTTGCAGGCGGCCGGCGCGGTGATGATCACGGACGACGGCATCCCGGTCGCCGACGCCCACCTGCAGCGGCGCGCCTGCGAGTACGCGCGCGAGCTCGGGCTGGTCGTCCAGACGCACTCCGAGGAGCCGACGCTGCGCCAGGGCGGCGTGATGCACGAAGGCCGTGTATCGCACGAGTTGGGCCTGCCGGGCAACCCCGCCGAGGCCGAGGCCGTCATGCTCTACCGCGACGGGATGATCGCGCGCATGACCGGCTGCCGGGTCCACCTGGCGCACGTCTCGAGCGAACTCGGCATGCGCGCCGTCGAGGCGCTCAAGGAGCTCGGCGCGCCGGTCACCGTCGAGGTGACGCCGCACCACCTGACCCTCACCGACGCCGCGCTGCGCGCCTTCGACCCCGTCTTCAAGGTCGCGCCGCCGCTGCGCGAGGCCAGCGACGTGGCCTACCTGATCGACGCGGTCAACCGCGGCGTCGTCGACTGCCTCGGCACCGACCACGCCCCGCACACCCGCGCGGAGAAGGACCGCGACCTGCTCGAGGCACCCTTCGGGCTCCCCAACATCGAGGTCGCGTTCCCGCTCCTGTACACGCGCCTCGTGGCCACCGGTCAGGTGACGCTGGAGCGGTTGCTCGACCTGATGCAGGGCGGCCCGGCCCGGGTGATGGGCTGGACCGAACCGACGCTCGCGACAGGCATGCCCGCGGACGTGGTGCTGCTCGACCTGGACACGGAGGCTGCGGTCGACCCCGCCGCGTTCGCGTCGAAGGCCAAGTTCTCGCCGTGGGCCGGCGAGGTGCTCACGGGCTGGCCGCGGGCGACGCTCGTCGGCGGCCGCGTGGCCTACGAGCGCCCGAGGTAGGCGTCCACGGCTGCGGCGCTGGCAACGGGCCTCGCCGTTGCCGCCGCCTCAGCGCCGACCTAGGAACGCGTCCACAGCAGCTGCGAGGGCCGCGTCTTCATCGGCGAACGGCGCCTGCTCGCGGCGCCAGGCCCGCTCGAAGCGGAAGAACGGCACCAGGTGGTGGGTGCCGGTGGCGGCCTCGCGCAGGAACAGCTCGCCGACCGGCCCCGAGACGTCCAGGTAGCCGCTCTCGCGGAAGCGGCGCACGGTGGCGGCCACGTCGTAGCGCTCGCTCCGGTGCGCGACGTGCCAGCTGCCGTCGGGGCGGCGGGTGAACAGGCCCCACTGCGCGTCCGGGCGACCGACCAGCGACAGCCCGACGGCGCCGAGGCTCACGAGCTGGCGGCCGCCGGCGAGCGGGCGCTGGAACGGCAGGTGGTTGTGGGCGCGGACGATCAGGCCGGCGACCTGGCCGGCGAACGCCGCCTCGACCTCGTCGTCGGTCGACCAGGCGAAGAGCGACGTCGCGTCGTCGTCGGGGACGGCGTGCACCACCAACGCGCCGTCCACCGGTCGCGCGGCGATCGGCGCGGCGCGCAGCTCCGACTCGAGGCCCGCCATCTCGCGGGCGGTCCAGTCGAGCGGCCGGAAGCGCGGACCCGACCAGGCCGGATCGCCCTGCGGCGTGCCGCGATCGAACACGTAGCGCTCGTGGTTGCCGCGCAGCAGCACGTCGGCGTGGGCGCGCGCCAGCGCCCAGCACGCCCGCGAGTCGGGCGCCCCGTTCACCACGTCCCCCGCGACGACGAGCAGGTCGGGCTCGCTGCGCTGGGCCGCCTCGAGCGCCGCCTCGAAGGCAGCCAGGTTCCCGTGGACGTCGGCGAGGACCGCGAGGCGCACGGGCGTCGACCCGGGCGTCAGCGCACCGCGCGCGCCGGGTCGCGGACGGCCTCGGCGAGCAGCGCGACCACCACCCCGGCGAAGCCGACGACGACCAGCGCGAGCAGCGCGACGAGCAGCGTGGACCGGCCCTCGGGCTCGGCCGGAACCGCGGCCTCGCCCAGGACCCGCGCACCCGCCGGCGCCAATTGCGCGACGTACGCGACCGTCGGCTCGATCGCCGCGAGGGTGGCGACCTCGGCGTCCGCCCGCACGATCGCCCGCTCCAGGCTCGCCACCGTGGTCTGCACGCGCGCGACGGCCGCCGCGAGCGCGTCGAGCTCGGTTCGGACCGCCGCCTCCTGGGCGTCCAGACGCCCCAGCTCCGCCCGCGCGCTCGCGATCCGAGCCTCGAGCGCCCAGATGGCGCCCGCGACCGTGAGCGGCGCTTCGGGCGCGTCGGCGAGCGCCACCGTCTCGGTCGGATCGTCGCGCGAACGGAGGCTGGCGAGCTCCGCCTCGCGGGCGACCACCTGGCGCTCGAGCTCGTCGCGCCGTTCGGCCAGCGTTACGGAGCGCATCCGCGTGCCCGTCAGCCGTTCGGGATCGGCGGCGGCGTCGTTCGCCTCGCGGAAGGCGCGCAGCGCCTGCTCCGCCTCGTCGAGGCCGATCCGGGCGAGTTCGAGCTCGGCGCTGGTGATGCGCTCCACCGCGTCCAGGTTCTCGTTCAGGAGCGCCTGCACCGTCGCGATGGTCGCACGCGTCCATTCGGTCGCGAGGGTGGCGGCCACGGATGGCTCGCCGAAGCGCGCTCGGTGCGCGACCGCGAGCAGCGACGAGGCCTGGTTCGCGGACCCCGCGAGTCGTTCGAGCCCCAGCGCGCTGCGCGCCCCGGCGAGGCTCAAGTCGGCCTCCGGCACCGCCTCGAGCACCGCTTCGAGCACCCCGCGGCTGTAGGCGAGCGTGGTGTACGTCTCGTACGTGACGTCGAGCTCGGGCTGGAAGAGCAGCCCCGACTCGCCGGCGACGCTCACTGGCGTGCGCGCGACCACGGCGGTCGCCTCCGCGACGAACACCGCTGGCCGCGTCGCCAGCACCACGTACGCCACGACGCCGGCCACGAGCGCCGCCGCGACGATCCACGCGAAGCGGCGCCGCAGCACCAGGTAGAGCTCGCGCAGGGAGATCTCGTCGCTCGCGGGGGTCGCGGAGCCGCCCGCGGGGGGCGTCGGGGCGTCGGAAACGGCCATGCGGACCATCGTACCGGGTGGACGCCGCGACCGGCGGCCGCACGCGTATGATTCGCGCATGGTCCCCGACGCGCTCGGCGCACCGCTCCGGCGGTCGCATCCGCAACACCCGACGCCCTGGGCGAACGTCGGTCCCGCGCGCGTGCTCGCGCGCGGCGAGGTGCTGTACCGCACCGGGGACCCCGCGGCGGCCGCGTTCGCGATCGAGGCGGGCTTGGTCGTGCTGTCGGTCGCCTCGCCCACCGGGCGCGAGCGGCTCGTGGGGGTGATCGGTCCCGGCGACCTCCTCGGCGCCCTCGACCCCGGTGCCGACCACTACGGAGAGACCGCGCAGGCGCTCGGATCTGCGGTCGTCGTGCGGGCGCTCGACCCCAGCTCGGCCGACCACGCCGCGGCGGTCTCGCGCGCCCTCGGGGCGCACGCGCGCGACCTCCGGCAGGCGCTCGAGGACGTCGACCTCCCCGTCGCATCGCGCCTGGCGCGCACGCTCGTGCGCCTCGGCGAACGCTTCGGGCAACGCGGCGACGACGGCCTCGTGCGGCTCACGCTCCCGCTGACGCACGAGCACCTCGCCGCCCTCATCGGCGCGGCCCGCGAGACGACCACGCTCACGCTCTCCGACCTGCGCCGGCGCGGCTTCGTCGAGGGGACGCGCGGGCGCTACCGGTTCGACCCCACGCGCCTGCGCGACGCCGCCCACGGCCCCCTGCTGAACTGACCGACCGCCGTCCGCGCCCCCGCGCCGCCGCGCAGCGGTAGCTTGGGTTCGACGTGCCCGAACCCGCCCCCCGCACCCTCGACGAACGCACCGCCACCTGGCTCGGCATCGGATCGATCGTCGGCGGCGGCGCGATCGTGCTCGCCGGCCCGGCCTTCGCGGTCGCGGGACCGGCCGCGCTGCTCGCGGTCGTCGCGAACGCCGCGCTCGCCGCCCTCGCCGCGCTGGCGCTGGCCGAACTCGGGGCGCGCTTCCCCCGCTCGGGCGGTCCGTACGTCTTCGCGCAGCGGGTGCTGGGGGTCGAAGCCGCGTTCGCGGTCGGATGGTTGGTGGCCTTCGCCTCGCTGGCGGCCGCGGCGGTCTTCGCGCTCGGCTTCGCGCGCTTCGCCGTGCCGATCGTGGCGAGCGCCGCCGGCGCGATCGGGCTCGCGCTGCCCGCCTGGGCGACGGCGCCCGCGGCCGAGGTGGTCGTCGCCGTGGCCGCGGTCCTCGCGTACGGGCAACGGCTCGCCCGCCGGTCGGGCACCCCCGCCGCCGCCCTCACCATCGCCAAGGTCGTGGGGATGGGGGCGCTGGGCGCGATCGGTCTGGTGGCGCTCGGGGTGCGCCCCGAGGCGTTGGCCGGGTTCCTGAGCCCGCCGGTGGCGCCCGGCGGGGTCGTCGGGGTGGTGCAGGCCATGGGGGTGCTCTTCATCGCGTTCCAGGGCTTCGCGATCGTCCCGGCGCTCGCCGGCGACGTCCGCGACCCGGCGCGGACGCTCCCGCGCGCGAGCCTCACCGCGGTCGCGGTCGCGACGATCCTCTACCTGCCGCTCTTCCTCGCCACCGCGACGGCCGGGCTTCCGGAGGGCGTGGCGCTCGTCGAGTTCGCCCGGGCGTCCGACGCGACGATGGTGGCCGACGCCGCCGCGCGGTACCTCGGCGACGTCGGGTACGTATGGGTGGCCGTGGTCGCCATCCTGGCGACGCTGACCGCGCTCGAGGCGAACCTGCTCGGCGCCTCGCGCCTCGCGCGCACGATGGCGCGCGACCGGACCCTGCCGCGCCAGCTGGCGCACGTCGACGGCCGCGGCGTTCCGCTGCGCGCGGTCGCGACCGCGACGGGCTTCGTCGTGGTCCTGGTCGTCGCGCTCCCCGAGGTCCGGACGGCGGGGGCCGCCGCCGGGCTCATCTACCTGAGCGTCTTCGCCCTGGCCCACGGACTGGCGCTGCTCGTCCGCCATCGGCGCCCCGAGGGGACGCCGCCGTTCGCGGCGCCCGGCGCCCCGGCCACGCTCTGGTTGGGCGGCATCGCCGCCGCCGCGGTGGCGGTCGTCAACGCGGTCAGCGTCCCGGCCGCCGGCGTGGCCGTCCTGGGATGGCTGCTGCTCGGCGCGCTGGTGTTCATCGCCGCGTTGCGCCGACAGGCGCGCGCGTTGGACGCGGAGCTCGAGAGCGCCGAGCCCGACGTGGTCGCGCTGCGCGGCCGACGGCCGCTGGTGCTCGCGCCGATCGCCAACCCCGCGAGCGCCGAGGGGCTCGTGAGCGTCGCGCACGCCCTCTCACCCCCCGAGGTCGGCCGCGTGACGCTGCTGAACGTCGTGCCCCATGGCGAAGCCTCCGAGATCGGGCTCGAGAACGCGCAGCGCGTCCTGGCGGCGTCGCTGCGCGCCTCGTTCGGTCTCGGGTTGACGCCGCAGGCGCTCACGACGGTCGCGGACGACCCGTGGGACGAGATCGCCCGGGTCGCCCGGACGCTCGACTGCGAGAGCCTGCTCCTGGGCCTCTCGGACCTCGACGACGCGGCCACCCTGGAGCGGGTCGACGCCCTGATCGCGTCGGTGCGCAGCGACGTGGTGGTGCTCCGCGCACCGGCCGGTTGGCACCTGGAGCGCTGCCGCAAGGTGGTCGTGCCGTTCGCCGGCCGCAGCGACCAGGAACGCCTGCGCGCGCGCGTCCTCGGCAGCCTCGCGCGCCTCTCGAATCCCGACGTCGACCTGGTGCGGTTGCTCCCGGCCGACGCGGACGCCGAGCGCTGCGCGCGTGCCCGCCGCGCGCTGGAGCGCCGCGTCGAACACCGCCACCTCGGCCGCGTCCGCTGCCTCGCGACCGCCACCCACGATCCGGTGGAGGCGCTGGCGACGATGGCGGCGCAGGCCGACCTGCTGGTGTTGGGGATGCCCAAGCGCGACGTCGGCCACCGGGCGCTGGGCGGCTTCGCGCACGCGGTGGCGGCGGCCACGCCGCCGTCCTGCGCGGTGCTTCTGATCCACGCGCGGGGGTGAGCGCGCCTAGAGTCGCCGGATCAGTTCGGACAGGTCGGCCTCGAGCCGCAGGACGCGGTCGCTGCCGTACACGTAGCGCATGCGGCCCTCGCGGTCGACCACCGCGACCGCCTCCGAGTGCGTGAACTGGCCGTCGCCCAGCGACGCGTAGCCCACGTAGAAGCTGCGCGCCGCGACCGCGATCTGTGCGTTGCTGCCCCCCAAGCCGACGAAGTCGGGGTGGAAGCCGGCGGCGTAGCGCGCGATCACCTCGGGGGTGTCGGTCTCGGGGTCGACCGTGACCATCACCACGCGCACGTCGTCGGGTTCGCCGAGGTCCGCGTAGATCTTCGCGAGCCGCGCCATCGTGATGGGGCACACGTCGGGGCACTGGGTGAACCCGAAGAAGACCAGCGTGACCGCGGCGCCGTCGCTCGCCTCGCGCAGCGTCAACGCGCCGCGTTCGGCGTGCGCCAGCTCGACGTCGCCCACCACGGGCGGGTTCTGGAGGGCGGTGCCGGCGAGTTCGGGCGCCGGGCTCAGGAACGTCCCCAGCGCGTACGCGCCCGCACCGGCGGCCACGAGCAGGGCGACGATCAGGATCCGACGAGGCTTCACGGGGCGAGGCTAGCACCGGCCGACGCGCCGGCGCGTCGGCCGGTTGGCCGACGATCGTCCGCGCGCGTCGCCTCAGGCCTCGCCGCGGATCATGGACATGAAGGCCTCGACCAGCTTGGGGTCGAAGTGCCGGCCGGAGTGCGCCTGGATGTACGCGAGCGTGCGCTCGCGGCTCCACGCCGCGCGGTACGGCCGGTCGTTCGTGAGCGCGTCGAACACGTCGACGATCGCGAAGATGCGGGCCGAGAGCGGGATCTGCTCGCCCGACAGGCCGCGCGGGTACCCGGTGCCGTCCCACTTCTCGTGGTGGGCGTAGGGGATGTCGAGCGCCGGGCGGAGGAAGTCGATCGGCGACAGCAGCTCGTAGGCGTACACGGTGTGCCGGCACATCTCTTCGCGCTCGGCCTCGGTCAGGCCGCCGCGCTTGAGCAGGATGGCGTCGGGCACGCCCATCTTGCCGATGTCGTGGAGCAGCGCGCCGCGCTGCACGTGCACCAGGTCCTTCGCATCCATGCCCAGCCGCTGGGCCATCCGGACGGTCAGCTGGGTGACGCGCTTGGAGTGGCCGGCCGTCTCCTCGTCCTTGAGGTCGAGCGCGTACGCCCAGCCCTCGATGGTGCGGTCGTACGCGAGCTGGAGCTCCACGTTCGAGCGCTCCAGCGAGCGGAAGAGCTGCGCGCTCTCGACGGCGATCGCCCCCTGGTCCGCGAAGGTCTCGAGGAACTCGAACCACTCGCCGTCGGGCACGAGCGCGCGCCGCGCGTACAGCTCGATCACGCCCTGCAGCTGCCCCTTGGTGAGCATCGGGACCGCCCAGTAGGCGACGTAGCCGTCCTGATGCTCCGGGTCGACGATGGCGCCGTCGCGCGGGTCGGCGCGCAGGTCGGGGACGTGCACCGTCCGCTGGTCGAGGGCGGCGTGGCCCGCGAGCCCCTCGCCCAGGCGCACCCGCTCGCCGCCGACCGGCACCTGGAAGCCGCGGGCGGCCGTGGGCTCGAGCACCTGCGCGTGCGGGTCGTACAGCAGCACCCCGGCGGCCTCGACCTGGAGGTCGGCCTGCACCTGCTCGAGGAAGATGTCGAGCGCCAGCCCGACGTCGATCGCGTTCGTGATCGCCATGTCGATGCGCCGCAGCGCCTGCAGGTGCTGCAAGCGGCGCTCGAGCTGGGCGTTGAGGTGGGCGACCTCCTCCGAGGCGCGCACCCGCTCGGTGACGTCGTGGTAGTTCAGGACGTGCGCGCCGATCGCGGGGTCGTCGACCAGGTTGGTGATCGTGCCCTCGAGCCAGTGCCACCGCCCCTTGGCGTCGCGGGTGCGGTACGTGACCTTCTCGCGTTCGCCGGGGCGGTCGCGCAGGCACTCGACGGCGTCGGCGAACACGCGCCGGTCGTTGGGGTGGATCAGGTCGCGGCGATCCCGCGCGGCCAGCTCGGGCGCCCGGAAGCCCAGCGTCCGCGCCGCCATCTCGCCCACCTCACGGACCTTGAGGTCGGCCCCGATCAGGCTGACGCCGTCGAAGGCGTTCTCGATGATGCCCCGGTAGAAGCGCTCGCTGCGGCGCGCGCCCTCCTCGGCGCGCACCCGCGCGGTCACGTCCTGGACGGACACCAGGACGACCGCTCGGTCCTCGAGCACCACGCTGCGCAGCGCGACCGTCACCCAGATCGGGTCCTCGGTCCAGGTGCGGTGCCGCTCGACCCGATCGGCGTCGTTGGGCGCATCGAGCCACCCCTCGAAGTCCGGGGGCTGCGCCTCGGCCGTCCAGAGATCGGCCAAGCGCATCTGCCGCAGGCTCTCGCGTGGGAAGCCGTAGAGCAGCAGACCCGCGTCGTTCACGTCGAGCACCTGCCACGACCCCGCCTCGACCAGCAGCAGCGGCTGCGGGTTGGCGTGGAACAGGGGGCCGACGTCGAAGGCGACGCCCGAGGTCGTGCTGGACACGCTCACGCTCCTACCCCGCGAGGGTGGGCGACACCCGCGGGGGCCGCATCCTAAGCCCGCACCGGGCACCGAACGATGAGATGGTTCTCAGTCGCCTCCGCCAGGAGGCGCGCCGCCCGTCCCCGACGCGCCCGCCGCGTCGAGGCGCGCCTGCACCCGGTCCATCCCCTCGGCGAGCAGCACCGCCACGTCGCGCACCGGCACCGCCCCCTCGTCCTGCGCGGCCGTGGCCGAACCGAGCATCGAACGGCAGAAGGGGCAGCCGGTGGCCACCACCGCAGCGCCCGTCGCGACCGCCTCGGCGTAGCGGACGTCGGCGACCTTGGCGTCGCCGGCCTCCTCCTCCTTCCAGAACTGGGCGCCGCCCGCGCCGCAGCAGAAGCTCTCGGTCCCGTGGCGGGGCATCTCGGTGAGCTGCGCGCCGGCCGCCGCCAGCACCTGCCGCGGCGCCTCGACGATGCCGTGGTGCCGACCCGTGTAGCAGGGGTCGTGGAAGGTGACGCTCAGGTCGCCGGCGATGGGCGGCAGCGCCCCCTCCGCGACCAGCATCGCCAGGAAGTCGGTGTGGTGCACCACGTCGTAGTCGCCGCCCAACTGCGGGTACTCGGCCGCGAGCGTGTGGAAGCAGTGCGGGCAGGCGGTGACCACCTTGGTGCGCTTGGCCGGGTCCCCGGCATGCGCCGCGAGCGCCTCGTTCAGCACCAACACGTTCTCGGTGGCGAGCTGGTAGTACAGGTACTCGTTGCCGGCGCGTCGGGCGGGGTCGCCCGTGCACTTCTCGCCCTTGCCGAGCACCGCGTAGTGCACCCCCGCGCGCTCGAGCAGCCGCGCCATCGCGCGCGTGGTCGCCTGCGCGACGGGGTCGTAGCTGCCGGCGCAGCCGACGTAGAAGAGCACGTCGAAATCGGGGCGCTCCTCGACCGTGGGCACGAGCGCGTCCAGGCCTTCGGTCCAGTCCATGCGCTTGTCCTTTGAGAGACCCCACGGGTTGCCGTTCCGCTCCATCCCCCGGAAGGCGGCCTGCAGCGCATCGGGGAAGTCGCCCTCGGTCATCACCGCGTGCCGCCGCAGGTCGACGATGTCGATCATCGGCTCGCACCCCACCGGGCAGACGTCCATGCAGGCGCCGCACGTGGTGCAGGCCCACACCGCTTCGGGGGCGATCGCGAACTCGGTCAAAGGCCGCGGGCTCGGCTCGCCCGCGGCGAAGGCGGTGGCGTTCAGGACCAGCTCGTAGCGCTTGTTGATCTCGAGCGCCGACGGGCTGAGCGCCTTGCCGGTCTGGTTGGCCGGGCACACCTCGCTGCACCGGTGGCACTGGATGCAGGCGTAGGCGTCGAGGATCTGCGGGACCCGCAGGTGCTCGAGGTGGCTGACGCCGAAGCGGTCGGCCTCCTCGTCCTCGAGGTCGAGCGGCTCCAGGACCCCGTAGGGGACCGGGGCGAAGTCGGGGGTGCGGCGGTCGAGCGCCAGGTTGACCGGCGCGGTGAACAGGTGCAGGTGCTTGGAGCGCGGGAAGTACGGCAGGAAGGCGAGGATCAGGCCGATCGCCCCCCACCAGCCGACGTGCCAGCCGACCAGGCGCCCCTCGCCGAAACCGATCGCGCCCGCGAGCAGGCTGGCGATGGGTTGCCACGGGTCGAGGTGCCCCTCGTGCGCCAGCAAAAAGCCCTCGCCGACGAGCCGGAAGCCGACGTGCAGCAGGATGAAGACGCCGACGATCACCGAGTCGCGCTGCACGCCGCCGGACGCGACCGCCTCGTGGAGCTTCACCCGCGCGCTCCCGGGGCTCAGCCGCCGATCGCGCGCGCCGAAGCGGCGCACGAGCAGCCAGGCGACGCCCACGAGGACGAGCGCGCCGAACAGGTCGGCGCCCAGGCGGAAGAGGTCGCCGACCACGCCGAAGCGCATCCAGGCGAGCCAAGCCGCCGGCACCATCCCCTTGATGCCGTCGACCACGTTGACGAGCAGGTAGAACACGAAGCCGTAGAACACGAAGGCGTGGAAGAACGAGACCCACGGACGCCCCTGGAAGACGGTCACCTGCGTGACGGTGCGCACGAGCGCCGACCCGGCGCGCTGCGGCAGCCGATCCCAACGCGGGATCGTGAAGGCGCGATCGCCGCGCGCCACGACGAGCACCACCCGACGGAAGCCGACGTAGGCGTACCAGCCGCAAACGGCCGCGAAGACGACGAACAGGAGCTTCTCGGGCAAGGTGAGCACGCGCGCCTCCAGACCGGATCTGCGGGCATCGTACCCGGCGCCTCCGGCGACCCGCCGGGGCCCCGAGCCCCCCGGCGCTCCGCCACCGCCCCGCCTGTGTACGAAACGTTAAGTAGGCCACATCCAAGCGGGCCGCGTACTGACTATCTTGCGGTCACCACGGAAGGGAGGTGGTCCGTATCAAACGATCTAACGTGACCGGTGGAGGTTCCCGTCGAGGGTAACGCCCCGCACCTCGTGAAGGATCCGGAGCGGATCCCTCTACTTCGAGACGGGCAACCGAAGCGCCCCGAGCAGATGCTCGGGGCGCTCCTCTTTGGGTCAGGTGGGCGCTCGGGTCTGGTGGGCGCGATCCGGGTCGCCCCGCTCAGCGCGGCCGCAGCGCCCGCGTCGCCAAGGGCAGCAGCGCGGTGGCGACCGCCACCTTGAGCGCATCGCCGAGCAGGAAGGGCGTCACGCCCCACGCGATCGCGGTGGTCAGGTCGGGCGCGAGCTGCGCCAGCCAGGCGACGCCGCAGGCGTAGATGACCAGGTTGCCCACGAGCATCGTGGCGAACGCGCGCGGCGCCGTGGTGGCCCAGCCGCGTTCGGCCAAGGCGCCGACGAGCGCGGCGGCCACGACGAACCCGACCAGGTACCCGGCCGTCGTGCCGGTGAGGGTGGCGAGGCCCGCGCCGCCGCCGGTGAAGACCGGCAGCCCGGCGGCGCCCACGACCAGGTAGGCGAGGGCCGTCGCGGCGCCGAGCCGCGCGCCGGCCGCGGCGCCCAAGAGCAGGACGCCGAGCGTCTGGCCGGTGATCGGCACCGGGCCGACCTCGATCCGCACCTGGGCCAGCAGGGCCAGGAACACGACGCCGAGCGCCACTTGCAGGGCGGTGCGCAGGCCGCGATGGGGCACCGGCACGAGGCGGTGGAGGAGCGGGGGGTGCGAAGCGGTGGGGAGCATGCAGATCCTCCGGGCGGGGCGCCGCACGCGGCGCCGGGGCATGCCGGTCAAGGTAGCACCTCGGGCGGTGCGCGCCGGAGGGGCGTCCGCGCGGCGATACACTGCGGCATGCCCGACGGCACGCCGCCGACCGAACCCGCTCCCGACCCCGCCGCCGCGCGCCCGGCGACGCCGCAGCGCGTGGGCCCCCACCCGCACGCCGCGCCGCCGGGCACGCCGGCCGCCGTGGACGTCGACCGGCCGCGCCGTTCCGAGTGGGTGGTCACCGTGGACGCGGTCTTCCCGCACCACGCCAACACGCTCGGGACGCTGTTCGGGGGGCGCGCGATGGAGCTGATGGACATCAACGCCGCCATCGCGTGCTACCGCTACTCGCGCACCGCGGTCGTCACCGCCTCGGCCGAGCCCATCGACTTCCGCAACCCGGTCCACGTGGGCGAGATCCTCGAGGTCAAGAGCCGGGTCGTGTGGACCGGCCGCACGAGCATGATCGTGCGCTGCGAGGTGCACGGCGAGAACCCGCTGACCGGCGAACGCCGCCTGTGCACGATCGGCCACCTCAACTTCGTCGCGCTGGGCCAGGACGGCGCCCCCACCCCGGTGCCGCCGGTGCTGCTCGAGAGCGACGAAGACCGCCGCCACCACGCCATCGGCACCCGCGTCCGCGAGGACATGCTGCGCCGCCGCCACCACGCCACTACGGAGGACCCATGAGCACGCTCCCCGACCCCGCCCTCGTACGCCGCTCCGCCAACGCCGTGCGCGCCCTGACGATCGACGCGACCCAAGCGTCCGGCGACGGGCACCCCGGCATGCCCATGGGGGCGGCCACCATGGGGTACGTGCTGTTCCGCCACGCGATGCGCCACGACCCGACGGACCCGAAGTGGTGGAACCGCGACCGCTACGTGCAGTCGGCCGGCCACGGCTCGATGCTCCAGTACGCGCTGCTGCACCTGACCGGCTACGACCTGTCGATGGACGACCTGCGCGGCTACCGCCAGTGGGGGAGCCGAACCCCGGGCCACCCCGAGGTGGGGCACACGCCCGGCGTCGAGACGACCACCGGGCCGCTCGGTCAGGGCATCTCGACCGCGGTCGGCATGGCGATGGCCGAGGCGCACCTGGCCGCCCGCTACAACCGCGACGACCTGCGCGTGATCGACCACCACACCTACGTGATCGCCAGCGACGGCGACCTGATGGAGGGCGTCTCGAGCGAAGCGAGCAGCCTCGCCGGCCACCTCGGCCTCGGCAAGCTGATCGTCCTGTACGACGACAACGACATCAGCATCGACGGACCCACGTCCATCACCTTCAGCGAGGACGTCCCCGCCCGGTACCGCGCCTACGGCTGGCACGTGCAGACGGTCGAAGACGGCAACGACGCCCCGGCCCTCGAGCACGCCCTGGCGCAAGCGCGCGCGGTGGGCGACCGCCCCTCGCTGATCGTCGTCAAGACGATCATCGGCTACGGCTCGCCCAAGCGCGCCGGCACCAGCAAGGTCCACGGCTCGCCGCTCGGCGACGAGGAGGCGGCGGCGACGAAGGCGGCGCTCGGCATCGACTGGCCCGCCTTCACCGTCCCCGACGACGTGCGCGTGCACTACCGCGAGGCGGCGGTGGAGGGGGCGGAGGCGCACGCGGCGTGGCGCGCCACCTGGAGCGCCTACGAGGCCGCGCACCCCGACCTCGCCGCCGAGCTCGCCCGCACCATCCACCGCGGCCTGCCCGACGGCTTCGGCGCCGACGTGCCCACCTGGGCGCCGGACGCCAAGGGCATCGCCACGCGCAAGGCCTCGCAGCAGGTGCTGCACGCGCTGGCGCCGCATCTGCCGGAGCTGGTCGGAGGCTCGGCCGACCTGGCGGGGTCGAACTACACCGACCTTCCGGACGAGCGGGCGATGGAGGCCGGCGACCACGCCGGCCGGACGATCCACTTCGGCGTCCGCGAGCACGCGATGGCGGCGACCGCGAACGGGATGGCGCTGCACGGCGGGATCCGCCCCTTCGTCGGCACCTTCCTGATCTTCGCCGACTACCTGCGGCCCGCGCTGCGGCTGTCGGCCCTGATGAGCCAGCCGGTCGTCTACGTCCTCACCCACGACTCGATCGGCCTGGGCGGCGACGGCCCCACCCACCAACCGATCGGCACCCTGGCGTCGCTGCGCGCCATCCCCAACGTCACCGTCTTCCGTCCGGCCGACGCCAACGAGACCGCGCAAGCGTGGCTCGCCGCGCTGGAGCGCACGGACGGCCCCACGGTGCTGGCGCTCACGCGCCAGAGCGTGCCCCACCTCGAGGTGCCCGCCGGCGCGGTCGCGCGCGGTGGCTACGTCGCGGCGGGTGCGGACGAGGACGCCGACGTGCTGCTCGTGGCGACCGGATCCGAGGTATCGCTGGCGCTCGCCGCCCGCGAGGCGCTCTCGGGCGAGGGCGTGCGCGCGCGCGTGGTCAGCCTCCCCTCCTGGGAGCGCTTCGAAGCCCAGGACGAGGCGTACCGCGCGTCGGTGCTGCCGCCGGACGTGCGCGCCCGGGTCGCCATCGAAGCGGGCGCGACCTTCGGCTGGGCGCGCTACGTGGGCCTGGAGGGCGAGGTCGTCGGCATCGACCGCTTCGGCGCCTCGGCGCCGGGGGACACGCTGATGGAGGAGTTCGGGTTCACGACCGCGAACGTCGTCGCGGCCGCGCGCCGGGTCCTCGCGCGAGGCTCCGCCCGAAGCTGAAGCCCGCGCCGGGCATGGCGTCCGTGACGCCCGTCTCATGGTCGCCATCGTCGGGGCGGGCATCATGGAGCCCATGACCCGAACCCGCACCCGAACCGCCCGCGCGCTGCCCGCGCTCCTGGCCGCGGCGACGCTCGCCCTGGTCGCCCTCCTACCGACCGCGCGCGCGCAGGACCTCGCGCGCCTGCTGCCCGCCGACACCGCCTTCGCGCTGGGCCTGCACGGGCTCGGCGACGCCAGCGACCTGCTCGCACCGCTCGTCGACCCCTGGGTCGAACTCGGCGTGGGCGAAGCGCTGCTCGAGGTGCTCGGCGGCGCCGACGTCGCCGGCATGGCCGGGGCGGCCACCGGGACCGACCTCGACGCCGAGGCGCTCGCCGACCAGCTCCCGCCCGAACTCGAAGGGGTCGATCCCTTCGACCTCGTGGCGCAGGAGGCCTGGATCGGCGTCTCGATCAGCCCCTTCAACCCGCTGCCGGCCCTGACGCTCCTGGCGCGCGTCGACGCGGAGCTCGCCGGCCGCTTCGACGCGCTGTTGGCGCGCGTGGCCGGCGAGCCCGGCGCGCAGACGCTGAACGAAGGCTCGGTGGGCTTCGTCGTGGTGCCGCAGGGGGATGGCTTCCCGTTGGCCGCGGTGCGCACCGGCGACCTGCTCGCGCTGACGACCAACCCCGACGTGCTCCGAGGCGTGCTGCGCGCCGTGCAAGGAGCGAGCGAACCCAGCTTCCTCGACGCGCCCGGCGTCGCCGCGACGCTCGGCACGCTCGAGGCCGGCGAGCTGTACGGCTTCCTCGACCTGGGGCCGCTCGCCCGCGCGCTCGCACCGCTGGCCGACGGCCTCGGCTTCGACCGCAGCGTGGCGCGCCTCACCGCCATGCTCGAGACCCTCGGCGCGTATGCGGGCGTCACCCGCCTGACCGAGGAGGGCACCCACACGACCACGCTGCGCCGCCTCGACGGCGAGGGCCGCGATCCGGCGCTGCGCAGCCTGCTCGGCACCGCCGACCCGGCGCCGCGCGAACTGCTCGCGTGGGTCCCCGCCGACGCGCTGTCGGTGCAGGTGACCGCCCTCGACCCCACCGCGTGGTGGTCGTACGTGCGCGACCTGGTCCAGGGCCTGACCGAGCTCGGCGTGGCCGACCTCGACCGCACCGTTCGGGACGTCATCGGCGTCGATCCGCTCGCGGACCTGTTCGCCTGGACGCTCCCGGGGCTGGCGATCGTGCAGACGGGCACCGGCAGCGTCGTCGAGCTCGGCGCCCCCGCCGAGGACCTGCTCGGCGAGAGCGTGCTCGTGCTGCGCGCGCGCGACGCCGCCGTCGCGGAGGCCGGGCTGGCGCGCGCGCTCGAGGCGCTCGCGCAGCGGGCGGTGATGTTCGCCGATCCGTTCGCGCAGCCGGGCAACGGTCCGGTCGTCGCGATGCGCGAACGGACCGTGGCCGGTACCACGGTGCGGGCGTACGACGTGGTCCCGGGCCTCACGCTCGCGACCGCCGTCGCCGCCGGCCCGTCCGGCGCGGTGGCGCTGATCGCGACCACCGAGGAGGGCCTGGTGGACGTGCTCGAGGCCGGCGCCGCCGGCGTCGCGCTGCCCGCGGCCCTCGACCGCCTGCTGGTCGAGGTGCCGTCCGACGCGACCGCCTTCGTGCTGACCGACGACCGCGCGACCCTCGAGGCCACGGGCGCGCTCCTCGCGCAGCAGGTGCAGTTGCTCGCCGGCTTCGCGGGCGGCGGCATCGACTTCGCCGCGGTCGAGCGCGCGACCGCCGCGATCGATGCCTACCTCGAGGCGATCGCCCCGCGCTTCTCGGGTTCGGTGAGCTGGAGCCGTTCGAACGGCGATCGCATCGAGGGGGCCGAGGTCGGCCGCATCGACCTGCGCTGAGCTGGACCGGCGGCGACCCGAACCACCGGCAGCGAGGAGCCCGCGGTCTTCGGACCGCGGGCTCCTCCGCCTGGACGCAGGGTCGAACCTCGGGCGCTACCCCGCGACGTGGGTCGCCTGGCTGGCGACCACGTACCACGTGACGAGCAGGGCGTTCACCCAGGCCCCCGGCCAGACGCTGCCGGTGCGCCGGAAGAGGTACGTCGAGAGCATCGCCACGACGGGCATCAGGAAGAGCAGCTGGAACGCCACGATCGTCAGCAGCGGCTCCCCGAAGGGCAGCGGCTCGCCCGTGAGCAGCGGCACGTACTGGACGCCGAGCAGGACGAGGAACCCGCCGACCGCGATCAGCGCGTTCGCCACCATCGCATCGGCCCCCTCGTCGCCGCTGCCGCGCGGCCGCAGCTGCCCGTGGAGCGCCATCCCGAACACCAGGAAGAAGGCGAGGAACGGCAGCAGGTAGACCAGCGCGATGCGCAGCTGTTCGGTGGACAGCAGCTTGACCGCCACCACCCACACGCGGAAGTCGGTATGGAAGAGCCCGTCGGACAGGGCGAGCAGCGCGTACCCGGCGCCGACGACCAGCAGGGCGAAGACGATCGCCCGGAAGAAGCCGCCGACGCGCAGGCCGAGCGTGTCGAGCCGCGCGCCGTGCCGACGCCCCGCCACCACGAACCACAGGAGCACCAGCACCAGCGTGATCGCGCCGTTGAACAGCGCCCAGCCCGTCAACCCGTTGGTGATCTGCTGCGGGAACCAGGCGTTGGGGGTCAGGAGCCGGTTGGTCTCGTTCTGCGCCCAGAAGAAGGTGGCCGCGGGGATCGCGGCGGCGATCGCCGCGCCGAGCCACCAACCGAAACCGGTCAAGCCCGCGGCCGGTGCGCTCCGGTTGGCGAGCGGCGCGAAGGCGCGCGCATCGAGCAACAGGCCGGCGACGGCGAAGAGCGCGAAGACGAAGCCGAGCAGGGCGATGCCGGTGCCCGCCTCCTTCCACATCCAGACCTGGTCGCTGGGCGCGAGCTCGAAGGGGGCGTCGGTCGTGCGCTGCACCCAGTCGATCACCGGCGCGATGCCCGCGGTGGTGATGTGGTCGCCCGGGTGCGTGACCGGCGGGGCGTACAGCATGCGCGCGGTGCCCGCGGCCGGGTCGCCGTACAGGCGCTCGGGCTCGACCGGGGCGTCGGTGCCGAACAGCGCCTGCATCTTGGGGGTCGCGGCGGCCGCCGCGCCCGTCGGGGCGCCCCACATGAGCTCGGAGAACTCGTCGTACTGGCTGAACACGAGCCCCAGGTTGCGCGGGTAGGTCGGCGTGCCCTCGGGCGCGCCCAAGGTGCCCGTCGAGGAGCCCGAGACCACGATCGAGGTGTAGGCGTCGGGCGCCACGGCCGCGGCGATCAGGACCGCCCAGCCACCCATCGAGTGGCCGGAGAGCACCACCTGATCCAGGTCGACGAAGGCGAGCGAGCGCAGGTAGGCGAGCGATTCGGGGCCCCCGTAACCGCCGGCGAAGGCGGGCGGGTCGGAGTAGCCGTGCCCGGGTTGATCGATCGCGAGCACGACGTAACCGCGGCGCGCGAGCTCGATCGCGTAGGGCGACTGGGTGCCGTTCGCGTTGATGTAGCCGTGCACGGCCAACACCCCGGGCGCCGGCGATTCGGCGGTGGCGCCGCGCGGTCGGTAGAGCTTGGCATGCACCACGCGGCCGTCGGCGACCGCGAACCGCACGTCCTGCACACGGACGGCGCCGAAATCGGTCTGCACCAGCGTGGCGATGGCGCCGCCGCCGAACACGAGCAAAAGCGCGACGATGAGCAAGAACGTGCTCCGTCCGGTCCCTCGGTCCATATCCGCTCCCTCCGGCACCCGTCCAGGCGCTCGGGCGTGCGTCGTACTCGGTATGGCGCCAGGCTATCAGGCGCGGCGCAGCGCGAACAGTGAGAACTTCATGATGACGCCGTCGAGGCCTGCGCGCGGCGTCGCCAGCGAACGCTCCGCTGTGACGGGTTTTTGACGCCCCGCCGGTACGGTGCCGCCACGTCCTCGCCACCGACCGGAGGTCCGACCCATGCTCGAGCCCACGCGACCCTGCACGCCCCCTCGATCCCGTCGCCGGATGGCGCGACGGTCGATCGTGGCCCTCGCCCTCCTCTTCGCCCTCGCCGCCTGCGGCGGCGGCGCCCCCGTCGACGGAGGCTTCGGCGCCGGCGACGTCGCCGAGGGCGCGGGCGCCAGCCTGTACGCCCCCGAAGGCGCCTTCGAGGGGCGGGTCGACCTCTCGATCGCCGCCACCAGCGACCCATCCGGCGGCGTCCCGCTCCCGGACGGGCTCGCGTCGCTCGGCGGGGCCGTCCGCCTGAGCGCCGTCCCGACGCTCCGCACCGGGCCCGCCCAGCCGCTGGTGCTGACGCTGCCCGTGCCCGCCGGCGAGGACCCGGACGGGCTCGCCATCGCGATCCTCGAGGACGACGTCGCCTACGCGGCGCCGCCGGAGGACGGTCCGCTCCCGGGCCCCTCGTGGGTGGTGCTGCAGACCTTCTACGACCCGGCCGACGACCGCCTGGTCGCGACCGCCCTCGTGGTCCCGGAGCAGGGCTGGACGGCGATCGTCGTCCGCGTCGACGGGGGCGACACCCCCACCGTCTCCGCGGCCGCGAGCGGACCGGAGGCGGTGCGGCCGGCGCAGACGACCCCCGGCTTCGGCGGCGTGTGCGGCCCCGGCTACGGATCCGCCGTCGAGACCTGCGGCCAGGCCGACCTCGACGCCCTCGCCGCGGAGCTCGAGGACGCCTACGACGCGCTGACGGCCCTGGGCTTCACCGACGATCCGCACCTCGAGCGCGACGTCGTCGTCCGTTCGTTCGGTGGGTTCGTGTACGTGATCGAGCCCGGCGACTACCGGATCGAGATGCGCCCGGCGAGCACCGCGATCGCCGGCGGCATGTTCAGCTCGGGCAGCGGGCGCGTGTGGGTCGCGGTCGGCACCGGCGGCGTCGACGCCGGCGACCGCGAAACGGTGCGCCACGAGTACGTCCACGCCACCCAATACGGCTACGGGCTCTCGTTCGCGGACGGCGAGTGGCTCGCCTCGCGCTGGTCGATCGAGGGGCAGGCGGTGCTGCTGCAGACGGACTACGCCACGCTCGTGCGCGACGGCCGGCCGCCGCGCACCGTCGAGACGACGCTGGAGCGCTCGCGCTGGACGGGCAGCGCTTGGGGAGCGGCCCCATCCGACGAGTACCTGGCGCAGGACTTCTGGATGTACCTCGCGCAGCGCTTCGGCCACACCGACGCCAGCTTCCTGGAGCCCTTCATGGCCGAGGGGCAGCGCGCCTTCGAGATCGACGCCACGCTGCGCGACGAGTACCCCGCAGAGTTCGGCGGCACCAGCGCGCTGGCCGGGCTCTCGGCCGCCTACTGGGGTTGGGTGCGCAACCAGGTCTACGAGAAGCAGTACAACCCCGACCCAGGACGCTTCGGCGACAGCTGCGCCTTCCTCGGTGCGTCCGCCACCCCGACGCTCGTGAACCTGACCAACGGCGGGACCGACCAGAACGGCACCCTCGGCCCCCTCACCAGCCAGGTCTACCGCCTCGACGCGCCGTCCTCGGCGGGCGGGTACACCCAGGCGCTCGCGCTGAGCGCCTCGGCGAGCCCCGTGCGGGCGGCGCTCTACGTCGACGGCGGCGCGGGCGGCAGCGCCTGCTTCGACACCGACGCCCGCCGCGACTGGGCCTGGTCGGTGCCGGCGAGCGGCGGCCGCGCGTACCTGGTGGTCGCGAACACCTCACGCACCCAGACGTACGACCACACGCTGAGCTTCGGCGAGCTCGAGATCGTCGCGCCGAACGGCCCGGTCGCCGAGGGGAGCATCGGCTTCCGCGCCACCGGCGCCGACCTGGGCGACGACGTCACCGTGCAGTGGACGTACGAGCCCGTCGGCGGCGGGGTCCCGTTCTTCTTCGGCCCGTCGGCGCTGGGCGCCACCGTGCAGCAGACGGTGTGCGACGGAACGTACGTGGTCACGGCCACCGCCCGGCGCGGCACCACTGCGCTCGCGGGCGCCAGCACCACGCTCGAGGTGACCGACACCGGAGCCACGAGCGCGAGCGGGCCCTGCGCCCCTACGGTCTCGATCACGGCACCCGAGGCCGGCAGCACGCGCGCCGCTGGCGACCCGGTCGGGCTGCGCGCCGACGTCGCCACCGGCGGCGCGACCACGTACCCCGTCGTGTGGCGCAACGCCGCCACCAACGCCATCGTCGCGACCGGCGCCGACACCAACGCGAGCTTCGCTGCCGGACCGGTCACCCTCGAGGTCACCTACGGCGCGGCGAGCGCCACGGTGAGCTTCACCGCGGTGGCGCAGGACCCGCCGACCGCGACGATCACCAGCCCGGCGGACGGCGCCTTCTTCGCTTGGTACGACGACGACGCCGGGATCACGTCCTACCCCGTGGACGTCGTCGGCGCCGGCGAGGCGGGCGACGGCGGCGCGCTGCCGGGCAGCGCGCTGCAATGGTCCTACCGGCGGGCCGGCACCGCGACGTGGACGAGCGCCGGCACGGGCACCTCCACGACGATCGACTTCCCGTACGGCGGCTCGGCCGTGAACCAGCAGTGGGAGATCCGCTTGATCGCCAGCGAGGGCTCGCTCGAATCGGAGCCGGCGCTGATCACGATCACCGTCCAGCGTCCCCCCGACTGAGCGCCCGCAGGCGCCCCCACAACCCCGCCACGGCGGCGTCGAGGTCCTCCTCGGCGCCGCCGTTGTCGATGACGAAGCTGGCGCGCCGCGCCTTCTCTTCCGGATCGAGCTGCGCCGCATCGCGCGCGCGCACCGCCGCCTCGCTCCACCCCGAGCGCGCCGCGAGCCGTTCGGCGCGCCGCGCGAAGGGGGCCACCACGACGACCGTGGCGTCCATCCCCGCGTCCAGGCCGTTCTCGAACAGCAGCGGCACGTCGTGCACGACCATCGGTGGCGGGGGCTCCTCGGCGCGGGCGGCGGCCTCGGCGGCGGCGGCCCGGGCGCGCACCCACGGGTGCACGATCCCCTCGAGCGCGCGGCGCGCGCCCGCGTCGGCGAACACCCGAGCAGCGGTCGCGCCGCGATCGAGCCGGCCGTCGACCACCAGGTCGGCGCCCACCTCGGCCGCGATGCGCGCGAGGACCTCCGGGTCCTCGGTCGCGGCCCGGGCGAGGGCGTCCGCATCGATCACCCGCGCACCGAGCGCCGCGAGCCGCCGCGCCACGCTCGACTTCCCGGCCCCCACCGCACCGGTGAGCCCGACGCGCAGGGGGGGCGGGTAGCCTGGGGTCATGGCGTCCTTCGGTTCGCCCTTCGGTCGCTGGTGGCGCGCGCGGCGCGCGCCTTCGCCGTCGTCGTCCGCGGTGCTGGAGCGCATGCGGCAGTGTACGGCGGGCCCGGATGGCCGCGACCCCGCCCGCCCCGGCGCGCCGCTCGACGGTGCGGTGCTGGTGGGCGGGGCGGTGCGCGACGTGCTGCTCGGCCGCAGCCCCAGCGACCTCGACTGGCTGACGCCCGACCCCGAGGCGGCCGCGCGCGCGCTCGCCGATGCGTGGGGCGCCTCGCTGGTGGCGCTCGATCCGGAGCGGGGGCACTGGCGGGTGGTCGTCGGCGCGCCGGATGCCTCCCCCGACCCGGATGCCTCCCCCGCCGAGGGGTCCTGCGCCCGCACCTGGGACCTCGCGGCCCCGCGCGCGGCGAGCCTCGAGGACGACCTGCGCCACCGGGACCTGACCGTCAACGCGATCGCCTGGCGCCCACGCGACGGCGCGCTCCTCGACCCCACGGGCGGGCTCGCCGACCTGGCGACGCGGCGGGTCCGGGTGGCCGGACCCGCCGCGCTGCGCGACGACCCGCTGCGCGCCTGGCGGGTGGTGCGCTTCGCGGCGCAGCTCGGGTTCCGCGTCGAGCGCGGCACGCGCGCCGAGGTGGCGGCGGTCGCCGCCGACCTCGCCGGCGGCGCCCTCCCCCGCCCCGCGCCCGAGCGCGTGGGCACCGAACTCGAAGCCCTGCTCGCGACCCCGGTGGCGGGCCGCGCCGTCCGCGCGCTCGACGACCTGGGGCTGCTCGCCCTGGACCTGCCCGAGCTGACGGCCGGCCGTGGCGTCCGGCAGGGGCCCCTGCACCACCTCGACGTCCTCGACCACCAGGTCGAGGCGCTGCACCGCCTGGTGGACGCCTTTCCCGACGCCGACCTGGCTCTGCGCTGGGCCACCCTGCTGCACGACGTCGGCAAACCGGCCACGCGCGAGCCGGGGGGTGAGGGTCCGGACGGTTTGGTGCTGCGCGACCGCTTCACCGGGCACGACCGGGTGGGCGCGGACCTGGCGGCCACCGCGCTCGAACGCTTGCGGCGGCCGCGCGCCCGGATCGCGCGGGTGCACGCGCTGGTCGGCGCCCACATGCGCCCGCTGCCGGCGGACGAGCGCGGCGCGCGGCGCTTCGTCCACCGACTGCGGCCGCTCCTTCCCGACCTGCTCCGGCTGATGCTCGCCGACCGGGAGGCGGCGCGCGGTCGGGGCGCCAGCGCCGCCGCCCGCCGCGCCTACCGCGAGCGCGTCGGCCGGGTGCTGGCGGTCCTCGACGCGACGCCGCCGACGCCGCCGCTCCTGGACGGGCACGAGGTGATGGCGGCGCTGGGCCTGACGCCCGGCCCCGACGTGGGGGCGGTCCTGGCGGCGGTCGCGGAGGCGCAAGCGCTCGGCGAGGTGGCCGATCGGGCGGGTGCGCTCGCGTACGCGGAGGGGATCGCGCGGGCCCGCGGGTGGCTCGCCTAGGTCGCGCCCCGTGCGCGCAGGTACGCCCCGACGCGCGCCGCCGCCGCCCGCAGGACCTCGGCGTCGCGCATCAGCGCGAAGCGGACGAAGCCCGCGCCCAGGCGACCGAAGGCGGGGCCGGGGGCGAGGGCGACCCCGGTGGCGCGCACGAGGTCCTCGCAGAACGCGGTCGCGTCGTCGGCCACGGCGCCCGGGAGCGGCGCCCACAGGTACATGCCGGCCTCCGGGCGCGGCACCGGCCAGCCGGCATCCGCGAGCGCCTCGACCAGCGTGCGCCGCCGCTCCGCGAAGACCAGCGCGTCGCGCCGCACCGTGGCGCGCGGCAGCGCCAGCGCCGCGACCAACGCGCGCTGCACCCCCAGGTACGGGTTGAAATCGACCGCCCCCTTGAGCTTCGCGAGCGCCGCGATCGCGTCGGGTTGGCCGAGCGCGAACCCGACCCGGAAGCCCCCCATGTGGAAGCTCTTCGACGCCGAGTACAGCTCGACCGCGACATCGAGGCCACCGGGGCGCGCGAGCACCGAGGGGGCGCACGCCTCGCCGTCGACGGTGTCGACGTAGGGGAAGTCGTGGACCAGGAGCAGATCGTAGCGGTGGCAGAAGGCGATCGCGCGGTCGAAGAAGGCGTCGTCGGCGACCCCGGCGGTGGGGTTGTTCGGGTAGTTGAGGACCAGCGCCTTGGCGCGACGCGCGTCGGCGGGCGCGACCGCGTCGAGGTCGGGCAGGTAGCCGCGCTCCGCGGTCAGCGGCAGCGCGATCGCCTCCAAGCCGGCGGCGGCGACGGCCCCGAAGTAGGAGGGGTACGCCGGATCGGGCAGCAGCACCGCGTCGCCAGGGTCCGCGACAGCGAGCAGCAGGTGCGCGAACCCCTCCTGCGCCCCGATGAGCGGAAGCGCGTGGACGTCGGGATCGAACGCGCCGTCGGCGG
Source organism: Trueperaceae bacterium (assembly GCA_011390455.1). Next base: position 4,984 of record JAABSI010000026.1, on the reverse strand, counting down.
GATCGCCGTAGCGCTCGACGAACCAGCGCACCGCCGCCTCGCGGAGCGGGCGCGTGCCGCTCGTGAGGCAGTACCCGTAGGTGGTGGGGTCGGCGACGGCGTCGCGGATCGCCGCGAGCGCCTGGGGCGGCGGCGGCAGATCGGAGGCGCCGATCGAGAGGTCGACGACCTCGAGCCCGGCGGCGCGCGCGGCCGCCTTGGCGGCGTCCATGCGCGCGAACACGCTCTCCGGCATCGCGCGCACGCGCCGCGCCGTGAACCGCGGCGCCACCGCGCTCACGAGGGCAGCGGCCCGGACCCGGCCGCGCACGTCGCTTCGAAGGCGGCGATGCCCTCGCGCACCTCGGCGCGCGGCAGCTGGCCCGACTCCAGCTCGGCGTCGTCGCGCGCGAGCAGGCGCTCGTAGTAGGCGCGCCCCTCGGCCACGACGAAGCGCGTGGCGCCGGCGTCCTCCAACCATTCGAACAGCAGGTCCTCGGCCTCGGCCAGCCGGCCGTCGGCCTCGAGGTAGCGCATCAGGCGGGCGTAGGCCCCGCTGGACAGCTGGTAGTCCCGCAGCGCCGAGCGCAGCCGCTGCACCCGCTCCGGGAGGTCGACCTGGCCCACGCGCACGACGCCCGCCTCGGCGTACAGCTCCAGCGCGCGCATCCGCAGCGCCGCCCGCCGCGCCTCGTCGGGCTCCGGGACCTCGGCGTCGAGCTCGAGGAGCGCGGCGACGACGAACGCGCGGTCGCCATCGAGCGCGCCCGCCGCCGAGAGGACGTCGAGCAGCTGATCGGTCGAGAGTCGGCGGATGGTGTCGCCGGCGACGCCGAGGTGGTCGCGGTAGGCGTCCTCGAGCTGGCCGCGCACCTCGCCGGCAGCTTCCGGGTCGTGCACGCGGCCGGCCAGCCGCGCGAGCGAGCGCGCGAGCTGCTCGACGGTGCGTTGCAGCAGGTCGTCCTTGAGCGGCATGGGGTCAAGGTACCGCCTCGCGCCCCCCACCACCGTCGGGAGCCCGGTCGCACCCGAGCGCCCCTGGGCCGCTGCGGTACCTTGGGTGGGTGCCGAACCCATCCCCCCTGGGCTTCGCCCGCCCCCGCACCCCGCTGCAGCGGCGCGTCGGCGTCGCACTGCTCCTGCTCTCGGCGCTGCTGGCGATCTTCTGGGCGCTCGACGTCGACCGCTCCCCGCCGCCGGCCGTCCCCGCGGAGGAGCCGCCGGCCGCCGGCCGGTCGACCCCCTTCGGCGCATCGGACCACGACCCGTGGGCCTTGGCGTTCCGAACGGAGCCCTAGTCCCCGCGCGCGAGCAGGCGGTCGATCCGATCGTCGTCGAGGCGGCGTGCGTCGCACGCCGCGGTGTCGAAGCACGCGGTCAGGTAGCGCCAGCGGCGCCCCTCGGAGCCGGGGACGTCGGCGCGCAGGAAGCCCAGCTCGGTGCCCGGTCCGGACCAATGGCACAGGTCGCAGCACAGCGGCGGGAGCTTCCCGGGCGCGCGCGCGACCGGCGCGAGCCGCATCAACAGAGCTCCGCCGCGGTCGAGGACGGCGACGCCCCCCTCCTCGTCGCGCTCGAGCAGGTAGGCGCTCGGACGTGGGACCAACCGGTCGGGGGTCGCCGGGAAGAGCTCGAGGACGATGTCCCGACCGGTGTGCAGCTTCGGCGGATCGTCGTTCACGAGGCCGCCGGATCCTGGGCGGCACGCGCCCGATCCGCGGCGACGAAGGCCAGTGCGAGCACGCCCACGATGGCGGTCCCGACCACGACCGTCGCCCCCCATTGCGCGAGCACGATGCCGACGAAGGCCCACACGAGCACGGCCGCGTAGCCGCCGTCGTCGAAGCGCCGGAGCATGCGACCGCCCAGCACGGTCGCCACGACGAGGGTGATCGCCGCCCAGACCTGCGCCGGGACGAAGCCGCCGTCCCAACCGGCGTCGTACAGCGCGATCGTCACGTTCGCGACGGTCGCGACCGTGATCCAGCCGAGGTAGACGGAGAAGGTGCCGCGGGCCCAGACGCGCTCGCCGAGCGAGATCGACGCCGGCGCGCGGCGCCGCGTCGGCGCGCGCAGGCGCAGGTAGACCACCATCAGCGAGCCCAGCAGGACGAGCATCGCGACCAGGCTCGCGCCGATGAGCAGAGTGTGCCACAACAGGATCCACACGAGGTTGGCGACGTTGCCGATCGACACCGGCAGCACCAGCGCGCGCACGCGCGGGTTGTCCGCCTGGGCCGGCAGGCTCTGCCAGACCGCGTACCCCGCGAGACCGAGGTAGATGACGCCCCAGATGGCGAAGACGTAGCCGGCGGGGGTGACGAGGACCGGGAACGAGTCCGAGATCTCGCCCGTGAGCCGACCGGCGATCGGCAGCGCGTTCGCGAGCCCGTTCACGGCGATCGTCGCGACCGTCGTGACCGGGACGAGCCAACGGAGGTCCACGGCGCCTCAGTCCTTGGCGCGCACCGCGCGCAGGACGTGGACGGTCTGAACGGCGACCGCGGCGGCCTCGGCCCCCTTGTTGCCCAGCTTGCCGCCGGCGCGGTCGAAGGCCTGTTCGAGCGTGTCGGTGGTCAAGACGCCGAAGACGACCGGCTTGCTGGCGTCGAGCGCCGCGCGCGCGACGCCGCTGGCCACCATCGAGCAGACGTGGTCGTAGTGGCTGGTGGCGCCGCGGATGACGCACCCGAGCGCCACGACGGCGTCGACGTCGTCGCGGTCGGCGAGCGCCTGCGCGACGACCGGGATCTCGACCGCCCCGGCGACGCGCACGAGCGTGAGGTCGTCGTCGTGCACGCCGTGGGCGCGCAGCGCGGCGAGCGCGCCGTCGACCAGGCGGTCGACGATCAGGTCGTTGAAGCGAGCGGCGACGAGGCCCACGCGGAGCCCGGTGCCATCGAGTCGGCCATCGACGGTGTCCATGGCGGCATGATGCCATGCGTCGCGCCGCCGCCCTGCCTCGCCCACGCCAAGCGACGCGGCGCGCCCCGTTCGGGGCGCGCCGCGTCCATGCGTCGGGGTGGTCGGTCGGTTCAGTCGGCGCCGTCCGTCTCGGCCCCGTCCGCGGGGGCGTCCTCGGGACGGTCGAGGTTCTCGAAGGTGCGGTTCGTGCCGTACGAGTAGACGACGACGTCGCTCACCGACGTGGTCACGTCGTACGTGAGCGCGCCCCCTTCGACCCGCGCGACGACCAGGTTCCAGCCGGCGCGCAGCGCGAACTCCGCCGGGGTGGTGCGCAGGACCACGTCGCGATCGACGTAGACCAGGTTGAAGTAGCCGAACGGATCGGTCAGCTCGGGCGGCGCGCGGAAGAACCACTCGTCGAACAGCTCCTCGTACGCGCCGGAGTCGTTCTGGTCGTGGTACGGCTGCAGCCACGCGGTGGCGAAGCGGACGTCCTCGCGGTCGACGACGAACTCGTTGCCGATCATGAACGCCAGCGGGAACGAGCCGCTGACGAGGGCGCGCAGGTCGCGCTCCTCCGGGACCAGCCCGGAGCTCTCGAGGTCGAAGGTGCCGGCCACCATGCGCACGGAGCCGAGCTCGCGGGCGCCGTCGCCGAGGTCGAGGAAGACGCCGAGCCGCATCTCGGGCGGCAGCTCGACGAGTTCGTCGATCTGGACGCCGTTGATGCGCACCTGCTGCTGCGCGAACGCGGCGCCGGTCAACAGGGCGGCGGTGGTCGCGAGGGCGAGAAGAAGACGGTGCATGCGGATCTCCAAGGTCAGGCGACGTTAGCACGGGGGCGTGGAGCGCCGATTCGGCGAACGTTCGCGTTGGGTTCATGAAGCGCTCGTCGCGGGGCACGAGGGCGGCGGCGAGCGCCGATCCCGGGCCGGACGGACGGCCACCGGGGCAGCCGGGCGTAGGCTACCGCACCCGAGCATGAGAGCCAGGAGCGAGTGGCGCCCGACCGGGGAACGCGCTCAGGCCGGGTAGCCCTCGGGGTGCGCGCGGTGCCAGGCCCAAGCATCGCCGACGATGCGCTCGAGCTCGGGCCGGCGCGGCGTCCAGCCCAGGTCGCGGCGCGCGGCCGCGGCGTCGGCCACGAGCACCGGGGGATCGCCGGCGCGGCGCGGCGCGGCGACCGTGGCGACCTCGCGATCGGTGACCGAGCGCACCACGTCGACGACCTCGCGCACCGAGTACCCCTGCCCGTTCCCGAGGTTGTACGCACGCATCGCGCCCGGCGCCACCGCCTCGAGCGCCGCCACGTGCGCCTCGGCCAGGTCCAGCACGTGGACGTAATCGCGGATCGCCGTGCCGTCGGGCGTCGGGTAGTCGTCCCCGTAGATGGCCACGTGGGGGCGGGTGCCCGCCGCGACCTGGAGGACGATCGGGATCAGGTGGCTCTCCGGGCGGTGGTCCTCGCCCCGTACGCTCGAGGCACCGGCGGCGTTGAAGTAGCGCAATGCGATCGCCCCGAAGCCGGCCGTCCGGGTCAGCCACTCCAGGGTCCGCTCGAGCTGCAGCTTGGTCTCGCCGTACACGCTCTCCGGGTGCAGCGGCGCGGCCTCGGGGATCGGTACGGACTCGGGCGTGCCGTAGAGCGCGGCGGTCGACGACACGACGACCTTGCGCACGCCGTGGCGCGCCGCCGTGCGCCACAGGCGGAGCGCGCCGACCACGTTGTTCTCGAAGTAGTCGAGCGGCGCCTCCATCGAGGCGCCGACGAGCGAGGAGGCGGCGAAGTGGACGATCGCCTCGACCCCGTGCTCCTCGAGCGCGAAGCCGACCAGATCGGGATCGGCGACGTCGGCATGGACGAACGCGGCGCCCTCGGGCACCGCCTCGCGGTGGCCGGTGCGCAGGTCGTCGACGACGACCACCCGGTGCCCGCGCTCGAGCAGCGCTTCGGTGCAGACGGAGCCGACGTAGCCGGCACCGCCGGTGACGAGGACGTTCATGGCGCGCCTCCTGCCGGGATGGTACCGCGCCCCCGTCGCGCGGCGGCGCCGCGCCCCGAGGCGGCGCACCTGCCATACTGTCCTTGACGAACGGG
>JAABSI010000025.1 GCA_011390455.1 Trueperaceae bacterium | reverse complement strand
GCCAGCGGCCGACCGGGGCGACGGCGGCGTCAGCCATACCGCACCTTGGGGTTGATCGCGGCGTAGGAGAGGTCGACGGCGAGGTTGACGAGGATGAACAGGAGCGACACGACGAGCACGCTCCCCTGCACCAACGGCAGGTCGCGCGCGAGGATCGCGTCGACGAGCATGCGCCCGACGCCGGGCCAGGCGAACACGGTCTCGGTGAGCACCGCGCCGCCGAGCAGACCGCCGAGCTGCAGGCCGACCACGGTGACGATCGGGAGCAGCGCGTTGCGCAGCGCGTGGCGCACCACCACGCGGCGCGCGGCCACCCCTTTCGCGCGGGCGGTGCGCACGTAGTCCTGGCCGAGCGTCTCGAGCACAGCGCCGCGGGTGATGCGCGCGATGAAGGCCGCCGAGGAGATGCCGACCGTCAGCGCCGGCAGCACCAGATGCTGCCAGGTGCCGCGGCCGCTGGCCGGCAGCCAGCCGAGCTCGAGGGCGAAGACGAGCATGAGGATGAAGCCCGACCAGAAGACCGGGACCGACACGCCCACGAGCGCGACCGCGATGGCGAGCGCGTCGACCCAGGTGCGCTTGCGCACGGCCGCGGCGACCCCTAGCGAGACGCCGACGACGACGGCGATCGCCAGGCCCGCGAGCGCGAGCTCCGCGGTCGCCGGCAAGCGGTCGAGCACCTCGTCGAGCACCGGCCGGCGCGAGCGGATCGAGGTGCCCAGGTCGCCCTGCAGCAAGCCCGTGACGTACTCGACGTACTGCACCGGCCAGGGCCGGTCGAGGCCGAGCTGACGACGGAGGTCGTCGCGCCCCTCGGCGGAGATGCCTTGGGCGGTCTCGCCGAGCAGGGCGACGACCGGGTCGCCCGGGGTGAGCCACGTCATCGCGAAGACGAGCAGCGTCACCCCGAACAGGACCGGCGCCGTGCCGAGCAAGCGGCCCAGCAGGTACCCGAACAAGTTAGTCCAGCGTCGCGTTCCGCAGGTCGAGGAGGATCCAGGAGAACGCGAGCACCTCGCCCTGCACGCTCGGGCGCTTGGCGTACGTGAAGAGCGGGTAGTAGAGCGTCACCATCGGCAGCTCGACGATCGCGCGCTCCTGCACCTCGAGGTAGGCGGCGGCTCGGGCGGCGTCGTCCGGGTTGTCGCGGCCCTCTTGCAGCAGGGCGTCGATGTCGGCGTCGACCCAGCGCGAACGGTTGTTGGCCGGGACCTGGCTCGAGTGGAAGAAGGCGTAGAGGGTGTAGTCCGCGTCGAGCGTGACGGTGCCCCACGAGGTCATGTAGAGCTCGAGGTCGTCGGACTCGACCGCCTGGGTGTACGCCGAGAAGTCCTGGACGCGGATCTCGAGGTCGACGCCGATCTCGGCGAAGGCGAACTGCAGGACCTGCGCGACCGACTCGAGGTCGGGGTTCTGGAAGACGTCGAGGCGCAGCGAGAGGCCCTCGGCGCCCGCCTCGGCGAGCAGCGCCCGGGCGCCCTCGACGTCGTACGGGTACGGCTCCTCGAGGTCGGCGGCGTAGCGCACGGTGCCAGGGATGGGCGCGACGCCGGGGGCGGCGAGGCCGCGGAAGAACTCCTCGGTGATCAGCGCCTTGTCGATCGCGTGGGCGAGCGCTTGACGGACCCGAACGTCGGCGAGCTTGGGGTTCGCGACGTTGAAGCCCAGGTGCGCGCTCCCCCAGCCGGGGAGCGTGTCGGTCGCGAGCGCGGGGTCGCCGGCGAGCGTCAGGAAGTTGTCGGCCGGCAGGTTGAAGATCATGTCGACGCCGCCGGAGCGGAGCTCGACCACCTGGGTGCTGACCTCGGGGATGATGCGCACGACCAGGTCGGTGATTGCGGGCGCGCCGCCCCAGTAGTCCGCGTTCGCCTGCAGCACGACTTCGCTGCCGTCGACCCAGCGGACGAAGGTGTAGGGGCCGGTGCCGACGGGCTCGCGGGCGAGCTCCTCGGCCTGCGCGACCGGGACGATGGCCGCCACCGGGTGGGCGAGGTGCGCGAGCAGCGGCGCGAACGGCGGGTCGGTGACGAGCTCGACGGTCGTGGCGTCCACCGCGCGGACCTCGTCGATCGAGCTGAGCACGAAGCGGCCGGGCGCGGCCGTCTCCGGGTCGAGGATGCGCTGGAAGGAGGCGACCACCGCGTCGGCGTCGAAGGCCGTGCCGTCGTGGAAGGTCACGCCCTCGCGCAGCGTCAGGCGCAGCGTGGTGGGGTCGGGGTAGCTCCAGTCGGTCGCCAGGCCGGGGACGATGGCGCCGTCGGGCGTGACGCGCACGAGCGTTTCGAAGACCTGGTTGGTCACGTGGAACGAGAAGCCGTTGAAGGTGACTTGCGGATCGAGGGTCGGCGGGTTGGAGCCGATGGCGGTGGTGAGCGTCTGGGCGGACGCCGTCGCCAGCGCCAGGAGCGCGATGAGAAGCAGCAGGGCACGTCGCATACAGGACCTCCGTAGGTCGCCCGCGCGGTGCGGGCAGACCGTCAGCCTACGTCATCCGCAGCGCGCCGACGCCGCCGATGCCGATGCGTCGGGCGCCACCGCGTCGCGCGCCGCGATGCGTCATGCTGGCGCCTCGATCGCGCACGAAGCGAGCCCGCGCACCCCCCAGCCAACGGAGACCCCATGACCACCGATCCCGTCCCGAACGCAGACCCCGCACGCGACGCCGAGGCCCTCGCCGCCCTGGTCGACTGGCGCACGAGCTACGCGGCGCGCCTCGCGGCGCCCGACGGCTGGTGGGCGGTCGCCGGGCTCGACTGGCTCGGCGAGGGGACCCAGCGCCTCGGCAGCGGTCCGGACTGCGCGCTTCGAACGCCGCCCACGACCCCCGCGCACGTCGCGACGCTCACCGTCGACGGCGACGACGTGGTCGTCGCGCCCGCCGGAGGCGAGCGGCTGTGGGCGGACGGTGCGCCGGTGGCGGGCGCCGTGCGGGTGGCCGGGGCGGACCGGCCGTTCGCGCTCGGGCCCGAGGCGGACGCGGTGCGCATCGTGGTGCTGCGCCGCGGCGCCCGCCACGGCGTGCGCACCTACGATCCGCGGCAAGCGGCCGCGCACGCGTCCGGCGCCGGCGTCGGATGGTTCGCGGCGGCACCCGGCTGGCGGGTGCCGGCCCGCTTCGAGGCCGCCGCCGCGGACGAACGCGTGGCGATCGTGAACGTGTTGGGGGACGTCGCCGAAGTCCCGGCCGCGGGCCGTCTCCACTTCGAGCACGCGGGGGCCGACCACGCCCTACTGGCCACGTGGGCCGGGGATCTCCTCTTCGTGAACTTCCGCGATGCCACGAACGGCGCATCGACCTACGGCGCCGGTCGCTTCCTCACGGTCGAGCGGCCGGCCGGCGGCCGCACCTGGCTCGACTTCCACCGCGCCCACCACCCGCCGTGCGCCCACACGCCCTACGCCACCTGCCCGCTGCCGCCGCTCGAGAACCGCCTCCCCTTCCCGGTCCCCGCCGGCGAGCGCCACCCGTGATCGTCGACGCCCTGCTGCTGGTCGTCGGCTTGGCCGTGCTGATCGGCGGCGCCGAGGTGCTCGTGCGCGGCGCTTCGCGCCTCGCGCTCGCCGTGGGGCTCACGCCGCTCGTCGTCGGCCTGACGGTCGTCGCGTTCGGCACCAGCGCCCCGGAGCTCGCGGTCAGCGTCGGCGCCGGCCGCGCCGGCCTCGACGGCTTGGCGCTGGGCAACGTCGTCGGCAGCAACGTCTTCAACGTCCTGTTCATCCTGGGGCTCACGGCGGTGATCGCCCCGCTGGTGGTCGCGCGCCAGCTGGTGCGCCTCGACGTGCCCGTGATGATCGGCGCGAGCGCGCTCGTCGTCGTGCTCGCCGCCGACGGCCGCATCGGCACGCTCGACGGGGCGCTGCTCGCGGGCGGCCTGGCCGCCTACCTGGGATGGCTGTTGCGCGCCGGGCGCCGCCCCGAGGCCGAGGCGCGCCCCCGTGATCCGGCGCCCGCGGTCGTCGACGCGCCGCGTCCGAAGACACACCTCGCCCTCGACCTCGGCCTCGTCGCCGGCGGCCTGGTGCTGCTCATCGTCGGATCGCGCTGGCTGGTGGGCGGCGCCACCGGGATCGCCACCGCGCTCGGGGTGAGCGACCTGATCGTCGGCCTCACGATCGTGGCCGCCGGCACCTCGATGCCGGAGGTCGCCACCTCGGTGGTGGCGACGCTCCGCGGCCAGCGCGACCTGGCGATCGGCAACGTGGTGGGCAGCAACGTCTTCAACCTGCTCGGCATCCTGGGGATCGCGGCGTTGGCGACGCCCGGCGGGCTGGCGGTGCCGCCCGCGGTGCTGGCGTTCGACGCGTGGGTGATGCTCGCGGTCGCGGTGGTGTGCCTGCCGATCTTCGTGTCCGGGCTCGGGATCGCGCGGTGGGAGGGTCTCGTCCTGCTCGCCGGGTACGTCGCCTACACGGCGACGCTCGTGCGCCTGACGTCCGCGGGCGCAGTCGCCCCGGACCCGATCACGCTCGCATGGGCCCTCGGCCTTCCGACCGCGGTGCTGCTGGCGGTCGGCCTCGGGCCGTCGATCCTGCGGCGCGTCCGACGAGGCTGAACCGCCGGGTCAGGGACCGGGCAGCCGCCCGTCGCGCAGCCACTGCGCGACCTGCTCGACCTCGCCCGGTCGCGCGAACAAGAAGCCCTGCGCCAAGCGGCACCCGTTGCGCAGGAGGAAGTCGCGCTGCGCCTCGGTCTCGACCCCCTCGGCGATCACCTCGAGCCCGAGGGCTTCGCCGATGCCGATCATCGCGCGCACGATCGCGGCGTCGTGCGGCGCCGCGCTCGGGTCGTCGCCCAGGTCCATGACGAAGCCGCGGTCGATCTTGATGCTCTTCACGGCCAAGCGCTTGAGGCGGCCGAGCGACGAGTGGTACGTCCCGAAGTCGTCGATGCTCACCGCCACCCCGAGGCGCTCGAAGGCGCGCAGCTTGGCGACCGTGTCGGCGACGTCGGTCATGGCCGTGCTCTCGGTGATCTCCACTTCGAAGAGCCCGGGCGGGACGTCGGCGTCGTCGAGCGCGCGCTCGACGACCTCCACGACGTCGTCGCGGAGGAACTGGCGCACGGAGAGGTTGACCGCGATCGGCACGACGGGGAGCCCGGCGTCGCGGAAGGCAGCGAGCTGAGCGGCCGCCGTGCGGGTGACCCAGGCGCCGAACTCGTGGATGAAGCCGCTGGACTCGGCCACGGCGACGAACCGCCCCGGCGGCACGTCGCCGAGCGTCGGCGAACGCCAGCGAGCCAGCGCCTCGAGGCTGACCACCCGGCGGCTGGCCATGTCGACGCGCGGCTGGTACACGAGCCGGAACTCGCCGCGAGCGAACCCGACGCGCATGGCGGCCTCTAGGCGCACGCGCTCCTCGAGCCGGGAGCTCAGCGCATCCGTGTAGTACGCGATGCTCCCGGGCCCTCGCTCCTTGGCGCGCTCCATCGCCGCATCGGCGTAGCGCAGGAGCACCTCGCCGCGGTCGGCGTCTTCCGGGTACACCGCCACGCCGATGCACGCCGATGCCGACAGGCTGTGCCCGTCCGCGGCCAAGGGCGCCTCGAGCGCCGCGCGCAGCTTCGCGACCACCGGCGCGAGGTCGTCGACGTGCCGCACCCGGTCGAGCAAGACGACGAACTCGTCGCCGCCTAAGCGGGCGACCAGGTCGTCCGCCCGCACGTGCGCGCGCAAACGCGTCGCGACCTCGGCGAGCAGGGCGTCGCCGACGCGGTGCCCCAGGCCGTCGTTGACCGTCTTGAAGGCGTCGAGGTCGAGCAGGAGCACCGCCACGTGGTCGCCATGCCGTCGGGCGGCGGCGATCGCGGCGCCGAGGCGCTCCTCGAGAAGCGTCCGGTTGGCCAGACCGGTCAACGGGTCGTAGGACGACAAGTAGTCGACCCGTTCGGCGAGGCGCTGCTGCTCGGTGACGTCCTCGGAGAGCTTGACCACGTGGGTCAAGCGACCCGACGCATCGAACAGCGGGCTGAAGGTCGCGCGCTCCTGGTAGGGGCTGCCGTCCGCCCGCCGCCGCTCGAGCCGCCCCGACCACGAGCCGCCGGCCAGGATCACGGGCCACATCGCCTCGAGCTGCCGCTTGCCGTCCGCGCTGCCCTGCGTGAGGATCGTCAGCGGGCGGCCCGTGACGTCGCCGGCCCGGTGGCCGGTCGCCTCCTCGAAGCGCTGGTTGACGTACTCGATGGTGCCGTCCGGCGCCGTCAGGATCACCATGCTCGGCGCCTGCTCGACGATCATCGCCAGGCGGGCCACCTCGGCCTCGCGGCGCGTCGCCTCGTCGACGTCCTGCAGCGTGCCGACGAAGCGACTCCCGGGCGCATCCGCGTGCTCCCGTTCGCCGACGAGGCGCACGTACCGCGGCCCGTCCAGGTGGCGCACGCGGAAGGTCACGTCGAACCGACCCTCCGCGATCCCGGTCGCCCAGGCGTCCTCGACCCGGTCGCGATCCTCATCGACCACCCGCGCGCGCACCTCGTTCACCACGCCCTGGGCACCCAGCGCGCCGACGAGCTCCTCGATCGCCGGCGACCAGGTCGCCGCCCCGTCCTCGGGGTCGTAGGCCCAAGTCCCCAAGCGGCCGACGCGCTGCGCGCGCTCCAGCAGCGCGTCGCGCTCGCGCACGGCGTGCTCGGCGCGGCGCCGCGCGGTGATGTCGAAGCCGCTCCCGACGATCTGCACGACGCGCCCCTCGCCGTCGCGGACGGGCACGAGGCTCGTGCGGTACCAAGCTCCCACGGCCGGCAGAGGGAGCTCCTCCTCGTACGTCACCGGCTCGCCGGTCTCGACGCAACCGCGGTACCGCGCCGCCACCGCATCGGCCACCTCCCGAGGCAGCAGGTCGTGGGGCGTGCGGCCGCGCAGCGCCTCGACGGGGATCCCCGAGGTGCGTGCGTGCGCGGCGTTCGAGCCGACGAAGCGGAAGGTGCCGTCGCGCTCGACGTCGACGACGAACAGGGCCGCCTCGGTGGCGGCGTACACGCTCTGGAGGTACGCCTCGGACGCGTCGCGCGCTTCCTGCGCCTGCCGCAACTCGGTCACGTCGCTGAGGTAGCCGTGCCACAAGATGCCGCCGTCCGAGAGCGCTTCGGGGCTGGACTCCCCGTGGAGCCAGCGCTCGCCGCGCACCGGGTGGCGCACCCGGTACGTCTCGCGCCACACCGCGAGCGTGGCGCCGGAGCGCTCGATGCTCGCCACGAGGCGCGCGAGGTCGTCGGGGTGCACGACCGCGAAGGCGGGGCTCGCGTCCTCACGCACCGCTTCGGGCTCGACGCCGTAGAGGTCGCGGATACCCCGGGTCGCGAACGGGAAGGCGTAGGTACCGTCGGGCCGCGCGAGGAACTGGTACAGCGTGCCCGGCACGTGCTCGCTCACCTTGCGCAGCACGCTGTCGAGGGAGCGCGCGAGGGTGCTGTGGACCACTTCGTCGGTCCGGTCGTCGACCAGCCAGACCTCGCCCACGGCGTCGGTGATGGCGCGGTACTCGAGCGTCCGCTCGGTGCCGTCGGGCATGGGCATCGTCGTCCGGACGGGGTGCGGGAAGCCCGCCGCCCGCGCGGCCTCGTACGACGCCCGGACCCTCTCGGCGGCGTCGCCGTAGAGCTCGAGGAACCAGTCGTCCAAGGTGGCGACGCGCTCGCGCGATCGGCCGATCAGGACCTCGATCCGGGCGTTGGCGACCAGGCGCGTGCCGTCGGTCCAGACCGCACCGATCGGCAAGCGATCGATCCAGGCGCGCAGGTCGTGCGGATCCGCGTCGGGGTCGCGCGACGGCGAGCGTGCAGGGCTCATGGACCTACACCATACGTCCGCGGTGCGTGCGACCATGACGCATGCCCGCCTGGGACGACCCCGACACCGTCGCCTTCTTCCGCGATCGCCCGCCCGACCACCGCTTGGTGGCGCTCGTCGAGGCCGGCGCCCTCCCCTGCGGGGCGCGCGTCCTCGATCTCGGATGCGCCGGGGGTCGCAACGCCGACTACCTGACCGCCCTCGACGTCGACGTCCTGGCCGTCGACGCGAGCACGGCGATGGTCGAGGCGACCCGGGCGCGGCTCGCGCGGACGGTGGGTCCGGCCGACGCCGAGCGGCGGGTGCGCCACGACCGCGTCGACGCGCTGGGCGACCTCCCCGACGCGGCCTTCGACCTGGTCCTCGCCCTGGGGGTCCTGCAGCATGCGGGCAGCGAAGGGGCGTTCGACGTGGCGGTCGCCACCATCGCGCGCGTCCTGCGCCCCGGGGGCGCCGTGCTGGTCGCCCACTTCGCGCCGTCCTCGCGGCCCGGCGGTCGCCGACTCGCGCCCGTCCCCGGCACGACCCACACCTTCGTCGGTTGGAGCGGCGGCGAGGACGCGTCGCCGATGGTGCTCCACGAACCGGACGCCCTCGACGCCGCCTTCGCCGCGCACGGGCTGGAACCGGCCGAACCCACCGTGCGGGTCGAGCGCCGCACGGGTCCCGACGACCGCGGCGCGGGCAGCGACCCGCACCCGGCGTGGGGCGTGCGGGTGACGGTGAACGCCCACTACCGCCGCGCGGCCACCTGAACGCAGGAGGGGCGCCGACCGGCCGGTCGGCGCCCCTCGGAGCGTGCCCGCGCTCGGTTACTCGCGCGCGCCGGCGAACTGCATGACGTAGTAGAGCAGGTACATCACCGAAGCGGCCGCAGCGGCCACGTAGGTCATGGCGGCCGCGTTCAGGACCGCCTTCGAGCCGCCGACATCGGCGCTGGTGGCCAAGCCGAGCCGGTTCATCTCGGCCACCGCGCGCTTGCTGGCGTCGAACTCCACCGGCAGCGTCACGAGTTGGAAGAGCACGGCGGCCGCGAACAGCGCGATGCCGACCTGGATCATGCCGGCCATCCCCAGCATGAAGCCGCCGATGACGATCCACGGGCCGAACTGCGAACCGATGCTCGCCACCGGGACGAGGCTGGCGCGCCACTGCAGCGGCGCGTAGGACTGCGCGTGCTGCAGCGCGTGCCCCACCTCGTGCGCGGCAACGGCGGAGCCGGCGACGCTGGGGACCCGGAAGTGCTTCTCGGAGAGGCGCACGGTGCGGGTGCGCGGGTCGTAATGGTCGGTGAGTTGCCCCGGGACGGCCTCGACCTGGACGTCGTCGAGCCCGTTGGCGCGCAAGATGGCGCGCGCCGTGTCGGCGCCGGTGAGTCCGGACGCGTTCGCGACCCGCTCCCACTTGCCGTACGTGTTGCGGAGCCACATCTGAACGCCCATGGTGAGCACGAGGGTGAGGATGAAGATGCCAATCATGTCGGTACGGTCCTCCTGGCGTGAATTCGTCGAGAGGGCCTTGGACGTTCCGCTCGGCACGGGGTCGGGCGGCGCCTCGAACGCTCCTAGCGTACCCGTCCGGGATGAGAACCACGTCAGGCACGCGACCGTGACCCTCGGGACGCAGCGCCCGGGCCGCAGCGCTACGATGGAGCGACCGTCGTTCTCGTTCCCTTGCCCCCTCCGGGGCGGAGGGGAGGTGTGTACCGCAGATCCCGCCGATCCGGCGCGCCCCGCGCGCTGGCCCGTTCGTAGCTTCTTGGCTTCACCGAGGTGCCGCATGCTCCGCAAGTGGTTGCTCGCTTCCTTCCTCACGTTGTTCACCGCCGCCGCCGCGCAAGGCCAGATCGAGATCTTCTCGTGGTGGGCCGGCGACGAGGGCCCCGCGCTCGAAGCGCTCATCGCCCAGTACGAGGCCGACCATCCGGGCGTCGAGGTCATCAACGCCACCGTCACCGGCGGCTCGGGCGTCAACGCGCGTGCGGTCCTCAAGACCCGCATGCTCGGCGGCGACCCGCCCGACGCCTTCCAGGTGCACGCGGGCCAAGAACTGATCGGCACGTGGGTCGTGGCCGACCGCATGGAAGACCTCACCTTCCTGTACGAGGAGCAAGGCTGGTTCGACGCGTACCCGCAGGGACTCCTCGACCTGATGAGCACCGAGGACGGCATCTGGAGCGTCCCCGTCAACATCCACCGCTCGAACGTGATGTGGTACGTCCCGGCCAACCTCGAGGCCTGGGGCGTCGAGGTCCCCGGGACGTGGGACGAGTTCCTGGCGATCTGCCCGGCGATCCAGGCCGAAGGCGTGACCCCGTTGGCGATCGGCGAGAACTGGACCCAGCAGCACCTGTGGGAATCGGTCGCCTTGGCCGTGCTGGGCGCCGATGACTACGACGCGCTCTGGAGTGGCGACCTCGCGTTCACCGATCCCAAGGCCATGGCGGTCTGGGACGTGTTCGGTCAGGTGCTCGAGTGCACGAACGACGACGCGGCGGGCCTCTCCTGGCAGCAGGCCACCGACATGGTCGTGAACGGCACGGCCGCGTTCAACATCATGGGCGACTGGGCGGCCGGCTACATGGTCACCACGCTCGGCCTCGAGCCCGGCGAAGACTTCGGCTGGGCCGCGAGCCCCGGCACCGACGGCGTCTTCATGATGCTGTCCGACGCCTTCGGGCTGCCCCAGGGCATCGCCAACCGCGAGCCCACCCTCGATTGGCTGCGCCTCGTCGGCTCCGCCCAGGGGCAGGACATCTTCAACCCGCTCAAGGGTTCGATCGCGCCGCACCTCGAGTCCGACCTCGACCTCTACAACGCGTACCTGCAAGACACCGCGGCCGACTGGCAGTCGAACCGCGTCGTCGGCAGCCTCGTCCACGGGGCCGCCGCCAAGGAAGCGTTCATGAGCGACTTCGCCACCGTGCTGGAGATCTACCTCGCGACCGGCAGCGCGATGAACGCCGCCAACGCCGCGCAGGCGATCGCCACCCAGGTGAACCTGGGCCAGTAGGCGTCCCGGCTCGTACCCAACGCGCGCAGGACCCGCCTGGCGGGTCCTGCGCGCATCGACCCCCCGTTCGAACCGGCCACGCCGACGAGGTCCGTCCATGAAGATGACGCGCGACCGCTGGACCGCGATCCTGATGCTGCTGCCGAGCGTCGTGCTGCTCGGCGTCTTCGTGTACGGCTTCATCGGCCAGACCGCCTGGACGTCGCTGACCGACTGGGGCCGCAACCCGGCCCAAGCGCTGGCGATCGACCCGCAGATCGAGTACGTCGGCTGGCAGAACTACCGCGACCTGTTCACCGGCTTCATCGACGTGCGCTTCCGGCAAGACCTGGTCAACACCTTCTTCTTCACTATCTTCTTCCTCGCCGGCTGCCTGGGCATCGGCCTGGCGCTCGCCTTCCTCCTCGATCAGGACGTGGCCGGCGAGGGCTTCTTCCGCACCCTGTTCCTCTTCCCCATGTCGCTCTCCTTCGTCGTCACCGGCACCGTGTGGCGCTGGATGCTCCAACCCCGGGGTGGCCTCAACGTGCTGCCCACCACCATCGGCCTCGAGCCGCTCGAGTTCCGCTGGCTCACCGACCGCACCCAGATCTGGCGCTTCGATTGGAACGCCCTGCCGAGCATGACCGGGCTGCTCGTCGCGGTGGTGCTGGCCGGCGTGGCGATCGCCGCCTGGCGCGCCGGGCGCCGCACGCGCGCGGGGGTGGCGCTCGCGTCGGCGGCCACCGTCGGCGTGTGGTCGCTCACCTGGGCGCGCGACGTGGCGCTGCTCCCCTACCCCGAACTTCACGGCTTCAACCTGGCCTTCATCGGCATCATCCTCGCCGCCGTCTGGCAGATGTCGGGCTACACGATGGCGCTCTACCTCGCCGGTCTGCGCGGCATCCCCGGCGAGCTGCGCGAAGCGGCGCGCGTCGACGGCGCCAACGAGGTGCAGCTCTACCGGCACGTCGTGCTGCCGCTGCTGCAGCCGATCACGCTCTCGGCGATGATCATCCTCGGCCACATCAGCCTCAAGATCTTCGACCTGATCTTCGCGATGGCGGGCGCCGACAACGCCACCACCGACGTGCCGGCGCTGCTGATGTACCTCACCGCCTTCCGCGCCAACCAGTTCAGCAAGGGCGCCGCGATCGCGATGGTGCTGCTCGTGCTGGTCGCCGCGGTGATCGTCCCCTACCTGTGGACCAGCCTGCGCGGGGAGACCCGCCGATGATCACCTGGCGCCGCAACCGCTGGCTCATCTACGTCCTGCTGGGGCTCGCCAGCGCGCTCTTCCTGCTGCCGGTCTACCTGGTGATCGTGACGAGCCTCAAGTCGCCCGCCGGCATCAACCTCGCGACCACCTGGTCGCTGCCGGAGGTCTGGTACTGGCGCTCCTTCGTCGAGGCCTGGGACGCCTTCGCGCCCAAGCTGGCGAACAGCTTCACGCTGACGCTGGTCGCGACCTTCCTCTCGGCGCTGCTCGGCTCGATGAACGGCTACGTCCTCGCCAAGTGGCGCTTCCCCGGCGCCAACGTCGTCTTCCCGCTGATGCTCTTCGGGATGTTCATCCCGTACCAGGCGATCCTGATCCCGCTGTTCGACTTCCTGCGGTCCATCGGGCTCTACGGCGGGCTGTACGGGCTCATCCTGGCGCACGTGGTCTACGGCCTGCCGATCACCACCCTGATCTTCCGCAACTACTACGCCGAGATCCCCGACGAGATGCTCGAGGCGGGCAAGATCGACGGCGCCGGCTTCTTCGGGCTCTACGGCCGCATCGTCTTCCCGCTCTCGTTGCCGGGCTTCGTGGTGGTCATCATCTGGCAGTTCACGCAGATCTGGAACGAGTTCCTGTTCGCAGTGACGCTCACGAGCCAGGCCAGCCAGCCGATCACGGTCGCGCTCGCGCAGCTCGCCGGCGGGGAGGCGGTGCGTTGGAACCTGCCGATGGCGGGCGCAATCCTCGCGGCGCTCCCGACGCTCCTGGTGTACATCCTGCTCGGCCGCTACTTCGTCAAAGGCCTGCTGGCGGGCTCGGTCAAGGGCTGACGCACGCCCAAAACGTGAAGCGGGCCCCGCGGCATGCCGCGGGGCCCGTTCGTTGGATCTACCCGTACCCGTCGATCAGGGGGTCGGGGGCAGCAGGACGAAGTCGATCGCGTGGATGACGCCGTTGACGGCCTTGACGTCGGTGATGATCACGTTGACGGTGCCGTTGAGGACGACGCCGCCGTCGACGACTTCGAAATCGATGGTGGAGCCCTGGAGCGTCGCAACGGAACCCGGGGCGGCCGCGATGACGTCGGCAGCGGTCAGGCTCGGGGCCGGAACGACGTGGTACAGGAGGATGTCGGCGAGGTCGGGGCTCGCGAGGAGCTCCGCCGCCGTCAGACCGAGGGCGTCGAGGGCGGCGCCGAAGGCGTCGTTGGTGGGGGCGAACACGGTCAGGTCGGCCGTCTCGTCCGCGACCGCACCGACGAGCTCGGCTTCGGTCAGCGCCGCGACGAGGGTCGAGAAGCGGCTGTCGGCGACCGCGATGTCGGCGATCGTCTTGGTCGGGAGCAGCACCTGGTCGATGACGTGGATGACGCCGTTGCTGGCCACGATGTCGGCGTTCACGATCGAGGCGCGGCCATCCAAGACGCCGCCGTCCTGAGCGATCGGCATGCCGTTGAGCGTCGGGATGACCTCGAGGCCGGCGGCGGTGCTGAAGAGCACGCTGCCTTCGGTCACGTGGTACTGGAGGATCTCGGCGAGGTCGTCGCGCGCGAGCAGGCCTTCGGCCGTGGTCCCGAGCTCTTCGATCAGCGCTTCGAACGCGGCGTCGGTCGGAGCGAACACGGTGAACGGGCCGGCTTCGTCGTCCGCGAAGACCGGGGCGAGGTTCTCTTGGGTCAGAGCAGCGAGCAGGATGGAGAAGTTGCCGTTCTCGGCGGCGACCTCGGCGATCGAGCCGCGCTCGGTGGGCGTGGTCATGCCGCAGGCCGCGAGCGTGCCGGCGAGGGCGAACGTCAAGAGGGCTCGGAACAGGTTCTTCTGGCGCATGGTGCTCCTCGTTTCTCCGAGGCCCGCCCGGCGGCGGGCAGCCCCCCGTCCGGATGATCGCGCCTCGATGTCCGGAGTTTCCCCCGGGCTTCGAGGCGCGACCGTAGTTGGACACACCATTGTCAAACCTTGTACATCCGACGGTGCGGGATCAGCGCGCCAGCGGGTATCCCTTCGACACCCAGGCCATCAGGCCCCCCGCGACGTTCTTGACGTCGCGCTTGCCCGCGCCCGCCAGGACCTCGGAGGCGTACGCCGAGCGGCTGCCCGAGCGGCAGACGATGTAGAGGTTGGCGTCGTCGTCGATCTGCGCGATCGCCTCGTCGAGCCGACCGAGCGGGACGCAGAGCGCCCCCTCCACGGTCCCGTGGGCGGTCTCCATCGGTTCGCGCACGTCCAGGACGACCTTGTTCGGGTCGTCGTCGCCATGGAGCTCGGCGACGTCGACCTCCACGTACGTACCCATGTCGATGCGGCTCATCGCACCACCGGCAGACCCGCACCGGTCCAGGCGATGATGCCGCCGTCGACGTTGCGCACGTCCTCGTAGCCGGCGGCGACGAGCGCCTGAGCCGCTTGCAGCGAGCGGTTGCCGCTGCGGCAGAAGACGTACACGGGCTCGTCCTTCGGGAGACCGGCCGCGAGCGCCATCTCCACGGTGCGCGCGAGCGGCATCAGGAGCGCGCCCTCGACGTGGCCGGCCTCGTACTCGTAGGGCTCGCGCACGTCGAGCACGGTGGGCGCGGGCTCCTGGCCGATCGCGGCGTGCAGGTCGCGCACGCTGACGGTCGTCAGCGCCGCGTCGGAGCTGCGGGTGAGCGCCACCCCGAGGCCGCCGAGGACGACGACCGCGGCGAGGGCGGCGAAGAGCGCCGTCGGAGAACGACGGGGGGTGCGGGGTGCAGGACGTTTGGCCATAGCGCTCTTATACCCGGTAGGGGTATGCACGTCAAGCCCGCACCCGTGCCCCGCGGCGCGCTCGACGACCGGGACGCCCTCCACCCGGTGCGGTACACCTGAAATCATGAAGACGATCCCGCACGCCATCGCCCTCACCGAACTCGACGTGGACGCCATCGTGATCCCGGTGCTCGCCGAGGCGAGCCTGCCCGGCGGCGCCACCCACGCCGTGGACCGCGCCCTGGACGGGCTGGTCGGCCGGCTCCACGCGCGCGGCGACCTCGACCCCGCCGTCGGCCAGGTCACGCCGCTGTTCCCCGAGCGGGGTCTCGCCTCCTCGCGCGTCCTCGTGGTCGGGCTCGGCCCCGCCTCGGACCTCGACGCCGACGTGGTGCGGCGCGCTGCGGCCGCAGCGCTGCGGCGCGCCCGCGCCCTCGGCGCGAAGCGCGTCGGGATCGCCCCGCTCGGCGCCGGCCTCGCCGACCTCGACTTCGCGGCCGCGGCGGGCGCGACCGTCGAAGGCGCGCGCCTCGGCCTGTACCGCTACGCCCAGGACCCGGGCGTGGACGAGCTCGTGCTCACGGTGGACGAGCCGCGCCTCGAGGCCGCGCGCGACGCCGTGCGCTGGGCCGAGGCGGTCGCCGAAGGCGTCGAGCTCGCGCGCGAACTGGTCAATCGCCCCCCGAACGTCGCCACCCCCGACCACCTGGCCGACGTCGCTCAGGAGCTCGCGCGCGACCATGGCTTCGCCATCACCGTCGGCGACCGCGCGTGGGCGGCCGAACACGGCATGGGGGCCTTCCTCGGCGTCGCCCGAGGCGCCGGCTTCGAGCCGCGCTTCATCGTGCTCGAGCACGACCCGACGAACGGCCAGGAGGCGCCGCTCGTGCTCGTCGGCAAGGGGGTCACGTTCGACAGCGGCGGCGTGACGATCAAGGGGCGCGCGGGCATGGACGCGATGAAAGGCGACATGGCCGGCGCCGCCGCCGTGCTGGGCGCGATGCGCTCGATCGGGCGGCTGCGCGCTCCGCGGCGCGTGGTGGCGCTCGTCCCGGCGACCGAGAACATGCTCGACGCCCACGCCTACCGCCCGGCGGACGTGCTCACGGCCGCGAACGGCACGACCATCGAGATCATCTCGACCGACGCCGAGGGGCGGCTGCTGCTCGCCGACGCGCTCTCCTTCGCGCAGCGGTACCGCCCGCGGGCCGTCGTCGACCTGGCCACCCTGACCGGGGCCGTGGTCACGGCGCTGGGCGAGGGGATCGCGGCGGGGCGCTTCGCGAACGATGCGGCGCTCGCCGCGCAGATCGACGCAGCGGCCGAGGCCACCTACGAGCGGGTCTGGCCGCTGCCGCTGTGGAAGGAGTACCTCGAGGACCTGCGCAGCGACGTCGCCGACCTCAAGAACTCGAGCGGCAAGCCGCGCGGCGGCGCCTCGGTGGCCGCCGCGTTCCTCGAGCGCTTCGTCGACTACCCATGGGTGCACCTCGACATCGCCGGCATGGGCATGCAGGCCGCCGAGAAGGGCTACGTGACGAAGGGGGCGACCGGCTTCGGGGTGCGGCTACTCGTGCGCTGGGCGACCCGCGCCTGACCGCGGCAGCACGGCGGCGGCCCCGGCCGCCTCCGCCGCCCGGCACGCCGGCATGTGCGCGCGCGCCCAGGCATCGATCGCATCGACCACGTGCTGCAGCGCGCGCCCGGCTTCGCTGAGCTCGTAGCGCGTGCGCGGCGGCATCGTCGACTCGATCGTCTTGACCACCACGCCGACGCGCTCCAGGTGCTCGAGGCGCGCGGAGAGCGTCGTCGTGTTCACGCCACCGACGGCGCGCGCCAGGTCGTTGAAGCCGTGCGGTCCCTCGAGCAAGGCCCGCACGATGTGCAACACCCACTTCTCTTGAAGCAGCTGGATGCTGTCGTAGACCGGGCAGAAGGCGTGGTCGTGCGCGTTCACGGGTGCAGTCTACACGACGGGGCGCTGCGTTGTTCGTAGCGCTTGACATTCTAGAGCGCTTGACCGTACGTTGTGGTCGTTCGGTGCATCGCGCCACCCGAGCCACCCCAACCTTCGAGGAGTCCGACCATGACCACGACCACCGCCAACCGCACCACGCCCGCCACCTGGGCCGTCGACCCCGCCCACACCGACGTCGCCTTCTCCGTCCGCCACATGGGCCTCTCGACCGTCCGCGGGCGCTTCGAGCAGGTCGCCGGCACCGTCGAGACGGGCGCCGACGGCGCCCCGGCCTCGGTGCGCATCGAGATCGAGACCGCCAGCATCCATACCGGCACCAAGGACCGCGACGCCCACCTGCGGTCCGCGGACTTCTTCGACGCCGAGGCCAACCCGACGATCACCTTCGAGAGCACCCGCGTGACCGCCCTCGGCGGCGAGCGCTACGAGGTCGCCGGCGACCTCACCATGCACGGCGTCACCAAGCCCGTGGTCCTCGACGCCGAGATCGGCGAAGCGATCACCGACCCGTGGGGCCTTCCGCGCCGCGCCGCGACGGCCAGCGCCAAGCTCAACCGCAAGGAGTGGGGCCTCACCTGGAACCAGATCCTCGAGGCCGGTGCCCTGCTCGTCGCCGAAGAGGTCAAGCTCTCGATCGACGTGCAGGTGACCCGACAGGGCTGACCGCTCCACACGGCATGCAGCGGTCCACGCGTCGCTCGGCGGTGCCTCCACGGCGCCGCCGAGCGTTACGCTCGTTTCCGATGCGAACCAGCGAACGACCCGACATCGTTCGAGTGATGCAGCGCGCGATGCAACTGTCGCGGCTCGTCTCACGCGAGATCGACCCGTACGTCACGGAGGTCAGCCAACTCCGACACAACGACTTCTTGGTCCTGCACAGCCTCGTGCTCGGGTACCACTCCCCCAGCGCGATCGCGGACCGCTTGGCGCGCTCGGCCCCGTCCGTCGCCCGCGCCCTCGGGTACCTGGAGCTCGAAGGGCTGGTGCGCGTCGAGGACGATCCCGACGATCGCCGCCGCCGGTTGGCCTACGTCACCGAGGAGGGGCACGCCCGCCACGCGCTCGCCATGCGCGCGGCGGCCGAGCGCTTCGACGCCCTGCATCCGGACGTCGATCCGGCCAGCGTGCGCGCCGCCGCGGATGCGCTCGAAGTGGTCTGGCTGCAGGTCGGTCGCGACGAGGGGTACGAGGACGACCCTCCCCGACGAGCCTAGCCCTCGGCGTACTCGGCCACGTACGGCGCCGCTCGCCGCATCCACCAGGCGAGGCGCACCGCGGTCAACTGACGCAGGTGGACCAGGTCGTGGGCCACCCACGCGGCCAACAGGTCGCCGGCTCGGAGCCGACGCCCGTCGGCATCGTGCGCCCGATCCAGGTCCGGGGCGTCGAGCGTGGCCAGCCAGGCGAGCGACACGGCGCGCTCCTCGCGGAACCCTTCCACCAGGGCACGCGCCGAGCGCGTGTCGTTCCGCACTCCCTCGCTCGGTGCGAACGGATCGACCGGCGGCCACGGCGCCGCCGGGTCCGCCAAGGTCGCCCGGAAGCGCCCCCGGAAGTCGGCGCCCTCCTCGTGCACGAGATGCGCGAGCACCTCGCGCACGCTCCAGGCGCCCGGCCCCGGGCGGTACTCGGCCTCCTCGTCACCGATCCCGGCGACGAAGCATTCGATCGCTTCGACCCCCACGGCCAAGCGGCTGCGCGCCTCGTCGAGGTCCATACCGCAGCATGCACCCCGTGCGCCGACACCGCCGTGACGTACGGCCGTGGGTCAGTTCAGGACGCGGCTCCGGTCGCGCTCGAGCCGGACCCGCGGGCGGCCCGCCTCGAACGCGAGCCAGCCGAGGTCGCCGGGGCGCGCCTCGGCCGGCGCCCGCCGCAGGTCGACCTCGTACGCGCGGCCCGTATCGGTCGAGTGCCAAACCTGCAGCCGCTCCGTGACCACCTCGCAGCGGACCGGGAAGGCGGCGTCGAAGCGGGCGCCCTCGCGCGCGTCGTTCGGATCGACCGTCCAGCCCGCGGCGACCTCGGCCCCCGTCCCGTGCGAACCGAACGGATCGACCCGTCGGCCTCGGCGCGCCAGCGCCCACCAGGCGCGTGCGGCCCGACCGACGACGCCGAAGGTGTGGCCCCGCGCACGCCACGTCGCGCGCCCCCGCGGCGTCCACGGGGGCGCGCGGAAGGTCATCGGCACGAGCCAGGCGGCCAAGCCGCCGACGAGCAACCCCACCAGCACCGGTCCGCCCAGCGCGCTGACCACCACCGCGCCGGCGAAGAACGCTCCCATCGCTGGGGCCCACGACGGCCACGCGCCGCGCCTCACGAGCGCACCGTGAGCCCGTCGAGCAGGACGTCGACCATCGTGTGCGCCATCGCCACCCGGTCGGCGGAACCGTACGCGCGCGACTCGGCGAAGTCGACCGCATCGAGGACCGCGAGGAACGAGCCAGCGAGCAGGTCGGGGTCGCGCGGCTCGATCGCGCCGGCGGCCGACGCGTCCGCGAACGCGTCCCGGATGGGGCGCATGAGCGCTGCGTAGGCCGGCGCGGCCAACGCCTGCGCCTCGTCGTCGCCGAGCGAAGGCATGTCGGAGGTCATCATGCGCAGGAAGTTCAGCGGGCGCTGCGTTCCGTACCAGCTCGAGACCGCGCGCAAGCGGGCGCGCAGGTCGGGGCCGGCGGCTGCGATGGCGTGCTCCAAGCCGACGCGGTGGTGGGCGATCATGCGCTCGAACACCTCGCGGTACAGCTGCGCCTTGCCCCCCGGCACGTGGTGGTACAGCGACGCCTGCCGCATCCCGAGCGCATCGGCCACGTCGCGCATCGTCACGCGCGCCAAGCCGTGCTCCTGGAACAGCCCCGCCGCCACTTCCAACACCCGCTCCCGAGCCGTCGACGCCGCGATTTGCGCTCCGCCACCGTCCTCCACGCCCGCAATCTACCGCGCGCCCCGGCCGCCGCCGGCGCGCCCCACGACCCGGACGCCCGCGGGACCACCCACAAGCCCCGCGCCCGGCGGGCATCCCACCGGAGCGGCCGGTTAGCATCGGACCACACCCACGCACGGGCACCGGCCCGTCGCTTCGGAGGTCGTCCATGCGCCGCGTCGTCGCCACGTCCATCCTCCTCCTCGCCACCCTGTGCGCGAGCGCGGGCCACGCTCAAGGCACCGGCGCGTGGACCGTCGAGAGCGAGTTCGACCTGTTCAGCTACCTGGGGCTCGGCTCCATCTGGGTCTCGGCGTACCAGCACCCGGACGACCTCCCGACCAGCGACGCGGTCCTGGTGGTCGGCTGCGACGACCAGTCGCCCAACGGCTTCGAGGTCAGCGCCTGGGTGGCGGCGACGCCCTTCCCGCTCTCCGCGAGCGCCGACGGCGACGTCGCGATGCTCGTGCGCTTCGACCAGGGACCGATCGCCACCCAGACGTGGTTCCTGACCGGAGAGATCGGCGTGCAGGAAGCCGTGGCGTACTACGAGCACAACGAGGCCCTGTTCGCGGGGCTCGCCAGCGCCGCCAACCTCGCGCTGCGGGTGCAGGCCGACCCGGCGGCGGGCGTGCCGGAACGCACGTTCCAGTACGACGTGCGCGGCTTCGCGGCGGCGCTCGCGCAGCTCACGTGCGGCACGCCGCCCGAGGCGGAGCCCGGCGCGCCCGACGCGATCGGCAGCTGGTCGCCGGCCGAGGACGCTGCCGGCATCTTCAGCGCCAGCACCGACGGTGCGATCGGCCTCTACTGCGTCGAGGGCGGCAACGGGGTGGAGATCGACGTCGGCCCCTACGGGCTCGCCGAGGGCGACGTCTACGACGCCACCTTCCGCTCCGGCAACGTCGACTTCCTGACCACCCCGCTGACCGTCGGGCCGTTCGGAGCCCCCCAGGTCCCCGACGACGCGACCGAGGAGCGCCTCATCCGCTTCCTGCGCGGCGTCGTCGACGTCACCGTCCGGATGGAGCCGCGCCGGGCGGGCCTCGCGCCGATCGTCTTCACGACCGAGACGACCGGCTTCAACGACGCCTTCGCGGCGCTCGGTTGCCGCTGAGCGACCCCGTGCCCGTGCGGCGGCGCCCCACCGTCCGGGTGCTGCTGCTCGACCCGACCGACCGCGTGCTGCTCCACGCCTTCGTCGACCCCGAGGTGCGGCGACCCGGCGCACCGCCCACCGACGCCCCGGCGTGGTTCCCGCCGGGGGGCGGCCTCGAGCCCGGCGAAGACCCGGCCGCGGGGCTCGCGCGCGAGCTGCGCGAAGAGACCGGCTTCGTCGACGTCGCATGGGGCGCCTGGGTGTGGCGCCGGTCGCTCGATCTGCTGGTCCACGGCGAGGTGTGGCGCTTCGAGGAGGCCTACCGCATGGCGCGCGTCGCCACCCAGCAGCCGACGCCACGCCCGACCGCGTTCGAAGCTTGGGAGGCGCGCACGTTCCGCGGTTCCCGCTGGTGGACCGTCGACGAGCTCACCACGACGCAGGCGCGCCTCTTCCCCCCCGGCATCGCTCGGCGCTTGGGCGCGCTGCTGTCGAGCGGTCCTCCGGACGCGCCCCTCGACATCTCGGCCGACGGCTGAGCCCGCACGAAGGACCCCGCCGTGCCCAGCTGCGGAGGAGGTCCTGCGCGAGGAAGCGGGGCGACGGCGGGGTGTAGGTCGGTCAGGGACGCTCAGGCTGCCACCACGGCGACCCTGCCTGACCCATACGCGCACGAACGAGGTTGCATCGAGGTTGCATCCGCGCGCGTCAATCTGGCAGCGCGCCGGGCCCCCAGTCGAGCACCACCTTGCCCGAGGCCCCCGAACGCATCAGATCGAAACCCTCCTGGAATCGCGCCGCCGGAAGTTCGTGGGTGACGATCGGACTCAGGTCGAGGCCCGACTCGAGCAGGCCGGCCATCTTGTACCAGGTCTCGAACATCTCGCGGCCATAGATCCCCTTGAGCACCAACCCCCGGAAGATCACCACGTTCCAATCGATCGCCACGTCGGCGCTGGGGACCCCGAGCAACGCGACCTTGCCGCCGTAGTTCATCGCCGCGAGCCCCTGCCGCAAGGCGGCCCCCGACCCCGACATCTCGAAGGCGACGTCGAATCCCTCGGTCATCCCCAGGTCGGCCATCACGTCCTGCAGGTCGAAGCCCGAGGCGCTCGGGTCGACGACCCGCGTCGCGCCCATCTGCTCGGCGAGGCCGCGCCGGTAGGGGTTGGGGTCGGTGACGACCACGTGGCGCGCGCCGACGAACCGCGCCACCGCCGCCGCCATGCACCCGATGGGGCCCGCGCCGGTGACGAGCACGTCCTCCCCCACCAGGTCGAAGGAGAGCGCGGTGTGCACCGCGTTCCCGAACGGGTCGAGGATCGCGGCGATGGTGTCGGGGATCGCGTCCGGGAGCTTGAAGACGTTGCTCGCCGGCAGCGCGAACCGCTCGGCGAAGGCGCCGGGCACGTTCACGCCCACCCCCACCGTGTTGCGGCACAGGTGCCGGCGGCCGGCGCGGCAGTTGCGGCAGTGGCCGCAGGTGAGGTGACCCTCCCCCGAGACCCGGTCGCCGACGACGACGCCGCGCACCTCGCTGCCGATCGCGGCCACCACGCCCATGTACTCGTGGCCGGTGACCATCGGCACCGGGATCGTCTTCTGGGCCCAGGCGTCCCAGTTGTAGATGTGCACGTCGGTGCCGCAGATACTGGTCTTGCGGATCGCGATGAGCACGTCGTTGGGACCGACGGTCGGCTCCGGGGCGTCGAACGCCCACATCCCCTCGCGCGGCTCGAGCTTGGCCAGGCTGAACATGCCGCCTCCTCAGGCGATGACGCCGAGCTCGCGCCCGACGCGCACGAAGGCGTCGATCGCGTGGTCGAGGTGGGCGCGGGTATGCGCTGCCGACATCTGGGTGCGGATGCGCGCCTGCCCGCGCGGCACCACCGGGAAGGAGAACCCCACCACGTAGACCCCCTCGTCGAGCATGCGCTCGGCGACGCGCGCCGCGAGGGCGGCGTCGCCGATCATCACCGGCACGATCGGATGGCCCGCGCCGGCGAGCACGAAGCCCGCCGCGCTCATGCGCTCGCGGAAGTAAGCGGCGTTGGCGTGCAACCGCTCGCGGAGGTCGTCCGAGCCCTCGAGCAGGTCGAGCACCTCGAGCGACGCCGCGACCACCGAGGGGGCGAGCGCGTTGCTGAACAGGTAGGGGCGCGAGCGCTGGCGCAGCAGCGCGACCAGGTCGCGGCTGCCGGCGGTGTAGCCGCCCGAGGCGCCGCCGAGCGCCTTGCCGAGGGTGCCGGTGAGCAGATCGACCCGGTCCAGCACGCCCGCGTGCTCGTGGGTGCCCCGACCGTGCGCGCCCATGAAGCCCACCGCGTGCGAGTCGTCGACCATCACCAGCGCGTCGTACCGGTCGGCCAGCTCGCAGATGCCGGCGAGCGGCGCCACCACCCCGTCCATGCTGAAGACGCCGTCGGTGACGATCATCCGGAAGCGAGCGCCCGCGGCGGCTTGGAGCTGCTTCTCCAGGTCGACGAGGTCGGCGTTGGCGTAGCGGAAGCGCTGCGCCTTGCACAGCCGCACCCCGTCGATGATCGAGGCGTGGTTGAGCGCGTCGGAGATGATCGCGTCCTCGGCGCCCAACAGCGTCTCGAACAGCCCGGTGTTGGCGTCGAAGCAGCTGCTGTAGAGGATCGCGTCCTCGGTGCCGACGAACGCCGCGACGCGCCGCTCGAGCTCGACGTGCTGGTCCTGGGTGCCGCAGATGAAGCGCACCGAGGCGACCCCGAAGCCGTGCTCGTCGATGCCGCGCTTGGCCGCCGCCATCACGTCCGGATGGTTGGCGAGCCCCAGGTAGTTGTTCGCGCACAGGTTGAGCACGCGGCGACCGTCGGCGAGCGTCACCTCGGCTTGCTGTTGGCCGACGATGGCGCGCTCGTGCTTGGTGAGGCCCTCGGCCTCGATCGCGGCGAGCTCGGACCGGAGGTGGTCGTGGAAGCGCTCGGCGGCGCGCGTCACGCGGCCACCGCCAGCGGGGCGGACGAGGCGTTGGGCATGCCTCCACGGTAGCAGGGCGCACGATGCAGGACGGCGCGGTCCACCGCGGTACCCTTCCCCCCATGGTGGCCTTCGACGTCGACGGCGTCCTCGCCGACAGCATCCACGGCTTCGTGCGGCTCGCG
Source organism: Trueperaceae bacterium (assembly GCA_011390455.1). Next base: position 11,076 of record JAABSI010000025.1, on the reverse strand, counting down.
CTCCGCGAGACCGGGGCGGACCCGGCCGAACTGGGGAGCTTCGACGACTACGCGGACCCGTTCACGCCCTGGCCCTCGCGGTTCCGGCCGCGCGTCCAGGAGCTCTTCCAGCGTGCCTACTTCAGCGGCGAACACGGCGTGTACGGCGATGCCGACGTGGTCCCTGGCGCGCTCGAGGGGGTGCGGGCGCTCCACGCCGCGGGCCTCGCCGGCGGGTACGTGACCCGCCGTCCGGACACCCTGAACGCGATCACGCTCGAGTGGTTGCTCCGGCATGGGTTCCCGGAGCTGCCCGTGCACCACGCCCCGAAGGGCGTCGGCAAGGCGCCGCAGGTGCGCGCGCTGCACGCTCGGGTGATGGTCGAGGACGCCCCCGTCGAGGCGCGCGCGCTCGCCGCCGACGGGCTGACGGTGCTGCTCCGCCACGAGGCCTACAACGCGTCGTTCGACGCGCCCGGGGTCGAGCGCTGCGACGGATGGCCGACCATCGCGCGGCGCGCGTTGGCGCTCGCCGGCGGTTGACGAAGGCGCCGGCCGAGGCCCGTCCCCAGCCGACGCGCGCCGTTCCGGAACCGCGTCAGCCCTTGGCCGTCGCCCCCGTCGGCCCGTCGTGCTCGGGATCGCTGCGGTCGTACCGCCCCTCGAGCTCGTCGACGCCGGTCCGCTCCCACTTGGGCACGTTCTCGTGGTGCGCGGCCCGACCGAGCACGTGCGCCGCCACCGGAGCCGTCAACAGCAGGAAGACGAACACCGCCATCGCCTTGACCGTCACGGCCAGGGTCCCGAACAGCACCGAGGCGCCGAGCAGGATGAGGCCGGCGCCGAGCGTGCCCGCCTTGGTCGCCCCGTGCATGCGCATGTACAGGTCGGGGAACCGCAGGATGCCGATCGCCGAGACGAGCACGAAGAAGGCGCCGAGGAGGAGCAGGGAGCCGGCGACGATCTCGCTCATGCGTCCCCCCCACCCCGACGCTCGATGAAGCGCGAGAAGGCGACCGTGCCGAGGAAGCTCACGAGCGCGAGCGCGATGGCCGCGTCGAGCAGCACCGCCTGGTGCGATGCGATCGCGACGACCGCGATGAACGAGACCGACAGCAGGCCGATCATGTCCAGCGCCAGCACCCGGTCGGGGAGGCTCGGGCCGCGGAGCACGCGCACCGCGGCGGCCGCGACCGACAGGACGATCGCGACGATGGCCGCGTACGCGGCGACGCTGAGGAACGAGGGGGCGGCCTCGAAGAGGGTCATCGGAACACCTCCTGGATCCGGCGTTCGAAGTCGTGCTTGATGCTCCGACGCACCGCGTCCGGGTCCTCGCCGTACATGGCGTGCACGTACAGGCACGACCGGTCCTCGGCGACGTCGATCGACAGGGTCCCCGGCGTGAGCGACACCATGTTGGCGAGCAGCGTGATCGCGGCGTCGTTCTTCAGGTCGAGCGGCACCGCGATGAGCGCGGGCGTCATCGTCAGGCTCGGCCGCAGCACGTCGATCGCGACCCGCACGCTGGAGACGAAGAGCTCGCGGAAGAAGAACAGCGTCAGCCCCACGATCCGCAGCGCCCGGATGCCGTAGCGCGGGTCGCCGAGGGTGGGACCGGCGAAGTGCAGCACGCCGCCACCGACGACGAAGCCGACGAACAGGTTGACCAGTTCGAGCGAACCGGTCGCCATCGCCCACAGGATCGTGAGCACGAGGTGGAGCCCGAGGAGCGTCACCGCGGCCCCCCGACCAGCGCCGCCGCCTCGGGCCCGAGCACCGCGCCGACGTACGCCGCGGGGTTCAACAACTCGTTCGCGGCGGCCTGCGCCAGCGCCACGAAGGGGCCGCTCCAGAAGCCGATGACGAGGGTGATCACGGCGAGGCCGATCACGGGCGCGTAGAGCAGCTTGGGCACGTCCGCGCGCAACGTCGCCCCTTCGGGCGACGGCGTCCAGAAGGCCGCCTGCCAGATCTTGGTCATCGAGTAGATGGTGAGCAGGCCGACCACGAGCGCGAGCGCCACGAAGAACCACTCCTGGGCCGCGAGGCCGGCCTGGATCACGACCAGCTTGGCCCAGAAGCCGGAGAGCGGCGGGAAGCCGGCGAGCGAGAACGCGGGGATCAGGAACAGCACCGCGAGCAGCGGCCGATGGCGGTAGAGACCGCCGAGCTTGTCGAGCTCGAAGCTGCCGCCGGTGGCGCGCGCGATGCCGGCCACCAGGAACAGGTTCCCCTTCACGACGATGTGGTGCACCAGGTAGAACACCGCGCCCACCAGCCCGAGCGGCGTGTAGAGCGCGAGGCCGAGGATCATGTAGCCGATCTGGCTGATGATGTGGAACGAGAGGATCTTGCGGAACTCGTTCTGCGCGGCGGCCCCGAGCACCCCGGTCAGCATCGTGAGCCCGGCCACCCACAGCAGAATCGTGTGCGTGAGGGCGACGTCGCCGACGAACAGCAGCGTGAAGGCGCGGATCAGCGCGTACACGCCGACCTTGGTCAGCATGCCGGCGAAGATCGCCGAGACCGCGACCGGCGGCGTGTGGTACGAGGCCGGCAGCCAGAAGAAGAGCGGGAACACCGCCGCCTTGATCCCGAACGCCACCAAGAAGAGCATCGAGAGCGTCACCACGAGCGCCGGGTCGGCCTGCGGCAGCTTGACCGCCAGGTCGGCCATGTTGAGCGTGCCGGTGGTGCCGTAGACGAGCCCGGTCGCGGCCAGGAAGAAGAGCGACGAGACCAGGTTGACGGCGACGTACTTGACGCCCCCCTCGAGCTGCTCGCGGCGGTTGCCGAGGGTGAGGAGCACGAAGCTCGAGATGAGCAGCACCTCGAACCAGACGTAGAGGTTGAAGAGGTCGCCGGTGAGGAAGGCGCCGTTGATGCCGGCGAGGAGCACGTGGAAGACCGGGTGGTAGCCGAGCCGCTCGCGCGCCGGGTCGATATCGCGGAGCGCGTACACGGCGACCGCCGTGGCCATCACGCCGCTGATCACGACCATGATCGCGGACAGGTGGTCGGCGACGAAGCTGATCCCGAACGGGGCGCTCCAGTCGCCGAACTGGACGACCTGGATGCCGCCCTGCGAGACGCGGCCGAGGACCACGATCGCGGCGATCAGACCGAGCGCGGCGGAGGTGGTGGACAGCACGCGCTGCGCCTCGAGGCGATCGCGGAGCAAGAACAGGGCGGCCGCGGTCAGCAGCGGGAGCACGACCGGGGCGACGAGGAACCAGCTCACGGCGCCACCTCCCCATCGTCGCTGCCGGCGACCGGCCGCGGATCGGCGACGCGCTGGGTGAGCTCGTCGGTGCTCAGCGTGCCCAACCGCTCGTACGTGCGCAGCAGCAGCACGAGGGCGAAGGCGGTGAGGCCGAAGCCGATGACGATCGCGGTCAGGATCAGCGCCTGCGGCAGGGCGTTCGCGACGGCGCCGACCGGGGCGTACGCACCCTCGGGCACGAGCGGCGGGGCGCCCCGGGTGGGCCGACCCGCGGTGAAGAGGAGCAGGTTGACGCCACCGGACAGCAGGATCAGCCCGAAGGCGAAGCGCAGCAAGTTGCGCTGCAGGACCAGGTAGAGGGCGCCGGCCATCAGGACGCCGACGACGAGGGCGAGGGGGACCTCCACGTCAACGCTCCTCGAGGGCGAACACCATCGTGAGCACCACGCCCACGACGACCAGGTAGACGCCGACGTCGAACACGAGCGGGGAGCTGAGCTTCCACTCGACGCCGGCGAAGGTGAAGATCAGCCATTGACCGGTGAGGAACGGCTCGCCCTGGAGCGCGGCGAGGAGTCCGGCCCCGACGCCGAACGTGAGCCCCCAACCGATCAGCGCCTGCGGCGGCACCCGCAGCAGCCGCACGGCCGCGGGGTGGCCGTAGGCGATCGCGTACAGCGCGACCGCCGACGCGGCGAGGAGGCCGCCGATGAAGCCCCCGCCCGGGAGGTCGTGCCCGCGGAGCAAGAGGAACACGCTGAAGAGCAGCAGGACCGCGATGAGCAGGCTGGTGGCGGAGCGGAGGATGACGCTGTTCACGGCTGCCCCCCGTCGCCGGCGGCGCCTTCGGTGGCGGCGGTCGCGTCCGCGCGCTTCGCCCGCGCGCGCCGGAGCAGGGCGAAGACGCCGCTCGCGGCGACCGCGAGCACGGTGATCTCGGCGAGCGTATCGATGCCGCGGAAGTCGACCAGGATCACGTTGACGATGTTGCGGCCGTTGGCCTCCGGGTAGCTCGCCGCCTCGTAGAACTCGGTGAGGGTGCGGTCCAGCGGGTACGAGGTGACCGCCATGAGCAGCCCGGCGAACAGCGCACCGCCGAGCGCGGCGATCGTGCCCGCGACGAGCCGGATGCGGCCGTTGCCCGGCGTCCGCAGCGTGCCGCTCGGAAGGCGCACGAGCACGAGGGCGGCGATGATCACGATCAGCGTCTCGATCAGGAACTGGGTGATCGCCAGGTCGGGCGCGGCGAAGAGCACGAACAGGAGCGCGATGCCGAAGCCGACGACGCCGAGCGAGGTGATCGCGATCATGCGCGAGTGCGCCCGCACGGCGCCCGCCACGCCGGCGACGATCACGAGGAGCAGCCCTGCCTCGTACACGTACTCGAACACCGGCGCGAGCGAGAGGCCCGCGAAGGCTCCGGAGGCGATCCCGACGGTGCCGGTGAGCGCGACCGCGAAGGCGACGATCACGGTGAGGTGGTGGCGCAGGTCGTCGGACTGCAAGAACTTGGTCTGCGCGTACGCCACGGCCACGAGCCCCTTGAGCAGCCCGAAGTACCCGGCCACGGGGCCCCAGCTCAGGCCACCGAAGCGCGCGACGAGCGCCGGGTGCAGACGGGGCCAGGTCGCGGTGAGCACCACGCCCAGCAGCACGGTGAGCACCGAGAGGCCGAGCGCCAGCGTGAGGCCGTGCCACAGGTAGAGATCGAAGGCGTAGGGCGCCCCGAGGACCGCGGCGGCGGCCGGTCGCATCAGGCCGTCCTGCAGCAGGTCGGGCCGGACCCCGAAGGCCAGCCCGAGGCCAGCGATCGTCAGCGGACCGATCAGCAGCGAGAGCGGCGCCTCGTGCGCGGCCTTGGGCGCCTCGACCGTGCGCCCCGCGAACGGGCGCCAGGCGACGAGGACGACGATGACGAGCATGACGGCCGACGCGGCGATCAGCGCCGCGAGGAGCCAGGGCGTGTCGAAGAGCCCCTCGTACGCGAGCTCCTTGCCGACGAAGCCGAGCATCGGCGGCAGCCCGGCGGCGCTGACGCCGGCGACGACCGCCGCCACCCAGGTCCACGGCATCACGCGCCCGAGCCCGCGGAGCTTGGTGACGTCGCGGCTGCCGGCCTCGTGGTCGACCGCACCGGCCACCATGAAGAGCGGGGCCTTGTACAGCGAGTGCGCGAGGAGGAAGACCACCATCCCCTTGATCGCGGCCGGGGTGCCGACGCCGATCAGCAGCACCAGCGTGCCGAGCGCGATGAGCGTGCTGTACGCGAGCAAGCGCTTGCTGTCGCGCTGCAGCATGGCCAGGCCCGCCGCCGCGAGGATCGTCGCGCCGCCGGCGAGCGTCAACAGCCAGAACCAGAGCGGCGTCCCCCCGAGCCCGGGCGCCATGCGCGCGAGCAGGTAGACGCCGGCCTTGACCATCGTCGCGGAGTGCAGGTACGCGCTCACCGGCGTCGGTGCCGCCATGGCGCTCGGGAGCCAGAAGTGGAACGGGAACTGGGCCGACTTGGTGAGCGCCCCCGCGGCGACGAGCAGCAGCGCGGCGGCGTACCAGGGGCTTGCCTGGAGCACGTCGGGGGACGCCATCAGCTCGGAGATGCGGTACGTGCCGCCGATCTGGCCGAGGAGCAGGAAGCCACCGAGCATCGCCAGGCCGCCCGTACCGGTCACGAGCAGCGCCTGCAGCGCGCTGGTGCGGCTGTCCGCGTACTCGTGCTTGTAGCCGATGAGGAAGTACGAGGTGAGGCTGGTCAGCTCCCAGAAGACGAACAGGGTCACCAGGTCGTCGGTGAGGACGACGCCGAGCATCGCCGCCATGAAGGCGAACAGCAGCAGGTAGAAGCGCGGCAGCTGCCGGTCGCCGGCGAGGTACCCGCCGCCGTAGATGGTGATGAAGATGCCGATCCCGGCGATCATCAGCGCGAAGAGCGCCGAGAGCCCGTCCATCCGGAACGCGAGCTCGATGCCGAGCTGCGGGACCCAAACGAGCGTCTCTTCGACGACCTCGCCCGCCGCGAGGCGCGGGAGGAACGACGCGTAGTACGCCGTGAGCCCTGCGGGCAGGAGGGCGAGCACCCAGCCCGCCCGTGCGCCGATGCGGTTCGCGAGGGACGGCGCCGCGAGCGCCACGGCGAACGCGAGGAGCACGGAGGTCAGCATCGGCACGCTCCGCGGCGCTGATCGAAACCGGCGGGTGGTGCGTTGGACTCGCGGGCGACCAGGCGCGTCGCCCGTTGTGGGATCGTCATCGAGCCTCCTCGGGGTCCGGCGGTCCCGCACGACTCCGGGCGCAGGGTGCGCGCACCAGGGCCCCGGCTCGGACACGCCCATCGGCGCACCACCCGAACGGGCGGCTCCGCGGAGGGCGCGGTCCTGGGGGCGGGCGGGCCGCGAACGGCGGGGGGTACGGGGATCGCCCGCGCACGGGACGCGGGCGAACTCCCTCCAAGGTACCCGAACGGCGGTCGCCCGTGCACGCGCGCACGACGGGCACCACGCCACGCACCCGTCTGCGCGCCGATCCGCCCTCGCACCGCCCCTGGGGCGGTCGCGCCGTAGCATGGGGCGCGCGACGCGGGTCGCGGAGAGGAGCAGCAGCGTGCCCGAAGACGCCCACGACGACGCCCGATCGCACGCCGCGTTCGACGCGCTGCTCGGCGCGCATCCGGTGCCCTCCTGGATCTACCTACGGACGACGCTTCGGATCGTGGCCGTCAACGACGCAGCGTGCGCTGCGTACGGTTACGACCGCGCGACGTTCCTGACCCTCGACCTCCTGGACCTGCGCTCACCGGACGAGGGGGTGCGCCTCCAGGAACGCCTGCGGCTCCAGGGGCCGGACGCCGTCCACCCCGGCCCCGCCCGATGGCGCCACCGACGGGCGGACGGCAGCGAGCTCCCGGTCGAGATCACCGCCAGCGGGGCCACATGGGGCCCAGAGCGCGCCGTCCTCGTCCTCGCCCGCGACCTCAGCGAGGAAGAGCGCGGGCGGGCGGAGCGGCGCTCGTGGGACGCCCGCTTCGAGGCCCTGGTCGCGCACGCCTCGGGCGTCATCGCGATCGTGCAGGAAAGCGGCGTGATCGCGTACCTCTCCGCTTCGATCCGCACGATCCTCGGGCACGAACCGCGCGACCGCGTGGGCACGCTGCTGTTCGACTTGATCCACCCGGACGACCACGCGATCGCCGCCGCGCTCTTCGAAGGGGGCCCCGACGGTCCGCGGCGCGGCCCCTTGCGGCTGCGGACCCGGGAGGGCGCATGGCGCCCGACGGACGCGGTGGTGCAGGACCTGCGCGCCGAGCCGGCGGTCGGCGCCTTCGTGCTCAACGCCCGCGACGCGAGCGACCGGCTCGCGCTGGAGCAGGCGCGGGAGCAGCGCGTGTCCGAGGCGGAGCGGCGGTCGACGCTGCAGCGCGCGCTGCTCCGGCTCTACGAACGCCCTTGGCACGAGGGCGAGAACCCGTTCCAGATCGTGCTCGAGGAAGCGCTGGAGCAGCTCGGCGGGACGCGCGGGAGCGCGCTCGCGCGCACGGAGCGCGGCACCTTCGCCTTCGTCGCCGCCGTCGGCTACGACCTCGCGCGGCTGAGCCCGTTCGAGCTGCCCGCCGACCAGGTCCTCTTCGGGCGGGACTGGAGCGACGGCGAACCGGACGTCGTCCACGGCGTTCCGGACGTGGTGATCGATCTGCCCGCGTCGGTACCGGCCCAGCTCACCGCCTACACCCTCGAGACCGGCATCGCTGCCTCGCTCGTCGTCCCGATCGTGCTCGCCGGCCGCCTCGAAGCGGCGCTGTGCATCGACCACCTCGCCGACGCCCCGGCGTTCGCGGAGGACGCCCTCCCCTTGGCGCGGCTGTTCGCGCGCCAGGTGGAGGTCGCCCTCGCACGCCGCAACGCGGAGGCCGACGTGCGCCTCCACCGCGACGCCCTCGCCGCTGCCAACCGGGCGCTGGAGGGGCAAGTCGAGCAGATGGCGACGCTGCGCCGCATCGACGCGGCGATCGCGGACCAGACCGAGCCCGCCGCCGTGCTCGACGTCATCCTCGAGCAGTTGCTGCTCCACGCGCGGGTGGACGCCGCCGCCGTGCTCCTGAAGGATCCCGACGCCGGCACCCTCCGCTACGCCGCGACGCTCGGGCTCCCACGCCACCTGCTGCACGACGTCGCGCTCCGCCCCGGGGAGGGCTTGGCCGGGCGGGCGCTCGCGGCCGGCGCGCCGCTCGCCGTCGACGGTCGCGACCGCCTGATCCGCGAACACGCAGCCGGCCCTACCGCCATGCTCGGGCGCTTCGAGGCCTACACGGCCTTCCCGCTGCTCGCCAAGGGCCGACCGCTCGGCGTGCTCGAGGCCTACTACGTCGACGGCGCCGCACGCACGCCCGGCCACGCGGCGTTCGTGGCGGCGATCGCCGGCCAAGCGGCGGTGGCGCTGGACGTCGCGCAACTGCTCGATCGGCTGCGGACGGCGGCGGCGAGCTACCGCGACCTCGCGAACTTCTCCGGGGCGATCGAGGACCTCCACGACGTCGACGCGCTCCTCGAGACGGGCGCGACGACGCTCATGCACGAGTTCGGCATGGACTCGGCCGCCTTCTTCGTGGGCCGCGGCGACGCGCTCCACCTGGAGCGCTCGTGGGGCTCGATCCCCGAGCGGATCCTCGAGATCGCCTCCGAGCCGCAGCCCATCGGCAAGGGTGCGGTCGGCATCGCGGCCGCGAGCCGGGAAGCCGTGTACCTGCCCGATTACGGCGCCTGGCCCAACGCGACGCCCGGGCTCGCCGACCACGGGCTGGCCACCCTGCTCTGCCTCCCCGTGACGAACGACGCACGGGTCCACGTGCTGGCCCTCGCGAGCTACGAGCGTCGCCACGAGCTCCGGTCCGATCAACGGACGGTGGCGCGCGCCTTCGTCCGCCGCCTGGAGCACGCGCTCGAGCGCGCCGACTACCTCCAGGAGATCGAGGCGACCCGCGAGGAGGCCTTCCGCGCCTTGGGGCTCGCGCTCGAGTACCGCGACTACGAGACCAAGGGCCACACGGACCGGGTGGCGGCCTTGACGCAACGCTTCGCCGCGGTGCTGGAGCTGCCCCCCGAACGCGCCCACGCCCTGCAGTGGGGGGCGTACCTGCACGACATCGGCAAGATCGCGATCCCCGACCAGGTGCTGCTGAAGCCCTCGAAGCTCGATGCCGCCGAGTACGCGATCGTCCGCACGCACGCCGCGATCGGCGACGACCTGTGCCGCGACCTGCGGTTCCTGCCGGTCGACACGCGCCAGCTGGTGCGCTCGCACCACGAGCGCTGGGACGGCGCCGGGTACCCGGATGGACTCGTGGGCGAAGCGATCCCGCTGGCGGCGCGGCTGTTCAGCTTGATCGACGTGTACGACGCGCTCACGTCGGAGCGCCCCTACAAGGAGGCGTGGACCCACGAGGCCGCGGTCGCCGAGCTCGTGCGCGGCGCCGGCAGCCAGTTCGACCCGGAGCTCACCGCGCGCTTCGTGGCGCTGCTCGAGGAGGGCACGGCGCCCCCGCCGGATCCGCGTCAGCCGGGCCCGAACACGTCGGCGTAGTCGACCGCGAACCCCAGCCGCTCGAAGGCGATCTCGCGCCCCTCCTCCTCGGGCCAGGGATCGAAGCGCGCCCGCCCGGCGAGCCGCCGCGCGGCCTCCTCCACGCGCACCCGCCCCGATCCGAGCGGCCGCAGGCGCAGCCGCACGACGGTGCGGCTGGTGCCCAACACGCGCTCGAGCACCTGGGTGCCCGAGAAGAGGTCGGGCTGCAGCGGCCCGTTGCGTTCGAGCATCCTCGGAGCACCGCTCACGGGGGTCCCTCCCCCTTGCCGCGCGCGCCGCGGACCACGCCGGCCACCGGCTGCGACAGGACCGCCTCGTGGCCGTCGACGAGCACGTGCACGACGCCCGCTTCGGGCGTGCGGCGGACGACCGTCACCACCTGGCCGGGGCGGATCCGCAGGGCGTCGAGGTGCGCGAGCAGCGAGGGGTCCTGCGTGCGCAGGCGAGCCACACGCAGGTGGTCGCCGACGGCGAGCTCGTCGAGCGCCAGGTCGGGGGTCCGCGGCAGGCCGCCGCGCCGAGTGGGGATCGGGTCGCCGTGGGGATCGTGCGTGGGGTGGCCTAGGCGCTCGGCGAGGCGCTCCGTGAAGCGGTCGCTGATCGCGTGCTCGAGCGCCTCGGCCTCCTCGTGCACCTCGTCCCAGGTGTAGCCGAGGTATTCGATCAGGAAGGTCTCGATGAGCCGGTGGCGCCGCAACAGCCGCAACGCCTCGGCCGCGCCGCGCTCGGTGAGGGTGACGCCCTTGTAGCGCTCGTACGTCACCCACCCCTGGGCCTGCAGGCGCGCGAGCATGCCGGAGACCGAGGACGCCGAGACCGAGAGGTGCTCGGCGAGCGCGCTCGTGGTCGCGCGGTCGCCCTGACCGACGATCCAGATCGCCTTGAGGTAATCGCCGATCGCGGTGGAGAGGGCGGACCCGGGCACGTCGCCGTTCATCGTAGGCCGAAGGGGGCGCGTGGTGGTCGGGGCGTCAATCGCGGCGCTTCGCGACGTGCTCGAACCGACCCTCGACGCGGGCCGCACCGTGTTCGGCGAACCAGACCTCGAGGCCGCCCCAGAGGTCGTCCTCCCAGTACAGCGTGACCCGGTGGGCGCCGTTGCCGGACCGCCACGGCCCGACCTCGAGGGCGCCGGCGTGGTCGGCGACGAAGGCGTCGAGCGCCTCGGCCAACGGGGCGGCGCGCCCCGGTTCGACGACGAAGCACACGGTCGCCTCGCTCACCGCCACCGGGCAGGGGACGCGCTCCGCGTGCAGCTCCTCGAGCAAGGCATCGGCGACGTGGTCGTACGGCGTGCC
>JAABSI010000024.1:28305-35129 GCA_011390455.1 Trueperaceae bacterium | reverse complement strand
TACATCGACAAGGAGCACGGCTTGGCGATGATCGACGCCCTCGCGCACCGTCAGGTCCTCGAGATGATCCTGTCGGACGATCGGCTCGACTACTCGGTCACGCAGGTCTGAGCGCAGGTTCGCGCGGACGTCAGAGCGAGTACCCGCCGCGGTCGTCGTCGCGGACGAGTTCGCCGTTGCGCAGCACGAGCGTCCGGCGCTTCATGGCGTCGACCAGGTCGCGCGAGTGGGTGGCGACGATCACCGTCGTCCCCTTGATGTTCACGTCGTTGAGCAGCTCGAGGATCTCCCAGCTGGTGTCGGGGTCGAGGTTGCCCGTGGGTTCGTCGCACAGGAGCAGTGGGGGGTTGGTCACCAGCGCGCGCGCGATCGCGACGCGCTGCTGCTCCCCCAGCGACAGCTCGATGGGGAAGGCCTTGCGCTTGTGGGCGAGGCCCACCAACCGGAGCGCGGCGAGCGCCTTCTGCTCCAGGTTGCCGGGGGTGCCGGTCGCGCGCAGGGCGAAGGTCAGGTTCTCGGTGGCGGAGAGCTTGGGGAGCAGCCGGTGGTCTTGGAAGACCATCCCGATGCGGCGACGGAGCAGCGGCAGCTGCCCGTCGCGCAGCTTGGCGAGGTCCTGCCCGGCGATCGCCACGACGCCTTCCGACGGGACCGTGCGGCGCAGTACGAGCGCCAGCAGGGTGCTCTTGCCCGCGCCGGAGTGCCCCGTGATGTAGACGAACTCCCCCTTGCGGATGCGGAAGTCGACGTTCCGCAGGGCATGGGTGTGGGTCCGGGCGTAGGTCTTCGTGACGTGCTGGAACTCGACCACCGAGCGCATCGTACCCAAGCGGGGGCCCGAGGGGCGCAGCGGCGCCCCTCAGGGGTAGCTGGCGAGGGTGGCGACGAGCAGGTCGGTGGCGGCCGCCGCGTCGATGCGGGTGAGCACCTCGACGTTGGCGGGGGCCCCGTGGTGGACGCCCCGCAGGTCGGCGACCGTCATGCCGCGGGTGTGGGTGCCGGTCAGCTCGACGACCACGTGGTGCGGCACGACCTCGAACAGGTGCGGATGGGTGAGCGCGAGGACCGCGCACGGGTCGTGGAGCGGCCCCTCGGCGACGCCCGAGAAGGCGCGCGCGTAGGCGGCTCCGTAGAAGGCGAGCAGCTCGGCGCAGAAGCCGGCCACGCGGCCTTCGGTGGCGCGCAGCCGCGCGATCTCGTCCGGCCCGATGCGCCATTGGTGGGTGACGTTGAGCCCCGCCATCACCAAGCGTGCCCCGCTGCGGAAGACCACGTCGGCGGCCTCGGGATCGACCAACACGTTGAACTCCGCCGCCGGCGTGACGTTGCCGAACGGGATGCCGCCGCCCATGAGCGCGATGCCGGCCACCGAGTCGGCCACGTCGGGCGCGGCCTGCAGCGCCTTGGCGACGTTGGTGAGCGGCCCGGTGGCGACGATCCACACCCGTCCCGGCTTCGATCGCACCGCGTCGATCAGGAAGCCGACCGCGTCCTCGGAGGCGAGGTCGGGCAGCACCTCGGGGAGCGCGGGGCCGTCGAGCCCGGAGGCGCCGTGGATGAACTCGGCGGTTCGCGGCTCCGCGACGAGCGGGCGGGCGCTGCCGCGGTGCACCGGCACGTCGAGGCCGAGCACCGCGACCATCGCCAGGGCGTTGCGGGTGGTGAGGTCGAGCCCCACGTTGCCCGCGACGGTCGTGATGCCGAGCAGGTCGGTGTGCCGCGCGGCCACGGCGATCGCGAGCGCGTCGTCGTGGCCGGGGTCGCAATCGAGCACGATGGTCGGCCGCTGGCTCAAGCGCCGTCCTCCGAGCCATCCACCTCGGCTTCGTCGATCAGCGGTGGGTCGTCGAGGGCGCCCGTCGCGCCGGGCGCGCCCGCCACGTCCGGTTGATCGGTGCTCTGCAGCGGCCGGCCCCCCTTGATGGCCTGCTCGACCTGCTCCTCGGCGGGCAGCACGATCGCCTGGACCACGCGGTCGCCCTCGCCGAGCTTCATGATCGTCACGCCCTGCGAGGCGCGGCCATACGTGCTGACGCTGTCGACCTTGGTGCGGATCAGGATGCCGCCCTCGGACAGCACGAAGGCCTCCTCGCCACCGGCGACCGGCCACAGGTTGACCAGCTCGCCGGTCTTGGCGGTGACGCGCAGCGTGAGCACCCCCTGCCCGCCGCGCCCTTGGCGCGGGTACTCGTCCACCGGCGTGCGCTTGCCGAAGCCGCGCTCGGAGATCGCCAGCAGCTGCACCCCCGAAGCGTCGACGCCGGGCACGGCGGCGAGGCTGACGACCCGGTCGCCGCGGCGCAGGCGCACGCCGATCACGCCCTGGGTGGCGCGTCCGGTCTCGCGCACCTGACCCTCGTCGAAGCGGATCGCCTGACCCTGGGCCGTGGCCAGCACGACGTCGGCGTGCCCGTCGGTGATGCGCACCGCGACCAGCGCGTCGTCCTCCTGCAGGTTGATCGCGATCAGTCCGCCCGAGTGCATGTTCGCGTACTCGACGATCTGGGTGCGCTTGACCACGCCGTTGCGGGTGGCGAACACGAAGGTCCCCGGTTGGTCGAGGCGCTGGATCGAGAGCACCGTCTGGACCGACTCGTCCTCGACCAGCTGCAGCAGGTTGCGGACGTGGCTGCCGCGCGCGGCGCGATCGGCCTCGGGGAGGTCGTAGATCTTCTCCCGGAAGACGCGCCCGCGATCGGTGAAGAAGAGCAGGTAGTCGTGGGTGCTGCCGACCAGCAGGAGCGAGTTGACGTCCTCGTCCTTGGTCTTCTGCGCGGTCGCGCCGCGGCCGCCGCGCGCCTGGGCGCGGTAGGCCGCCGCCGGCGTGCGCTTGATGTACCCGCCGCGCGTAAGCGTGACGACCATGGGCTCCTCGGCGATCAGGTCTTCCTTGCTGATGTCGTCGCTGAGGTCGGCGATCTGGGTGCGGCGCTCGTCGCCGAAGCGCTTGCGGACGTCCTTGAGCTCGGCTTCGATCACGCGCCACAGCTCGGTCTGCTCGCCCAGGATGAGCTCCAGCCGGGCGATCTCCTCCATGACCTCGCGGTACTCGGCCTGCAGCTTCTCGCGCTCGAGGCCGGTGAGGCGCTGGAGGCGCATGTCGAGCACGGCCTGGGCCTGCGCGTCGCTCATGCCGAACTCGCGCATGAGCCCGGCGCGCGCCTCGGGCCCGTCCTGGCTCGCGCGGATGAGCGCGATGACCTCGTCGAGGCGATCGAGCGCGATCAGGTAGCCCTCGAGCACGTGCGCCCGCTCGCGCGCCTTGCGCAGTTCGAACTCGGTGCGCTTGGTGACGACGTCGGCGCGGTGCGCGAGGAACAGCTCCATCATCTGCTTGAGGTTGAGCTGGCGCGGGGTGCGGCCGACGATGACGACGTTGTTGACCGAGAAGGTCGACTGCAGCTGGGTGTACTTGTAGAGCTGGTTGAGCACCAGGTCGGGGAGCGTCCCCTTCTTGAGCTCGAAGACGATGCGCATGCCCTGGCGGTCGGACTCGTCGCGCAGCGCGGAGATGTCCTCGATCTTCTTGGCGCGCACCAGCGAGGCGACCGTCTGGATGAACGAGGTCTTGTTCACCTGGTACGGGATCTCGTTGACGATGATCGAGTGGCGCCCGTTGCGCTCCTCGAAGCGCACCTTGCCGCGCACGCGGATGCTGCCGCGGCCGGTCTCGAGCGCCGCCCGGATCCCCTCGCGCGACATGACGCCGCCGGTGGGGAAGTCGGGGCCCTTGACGTGCTTCATGAGCCCCTCGATCGTGATGTCGCGGTCGTGGATCAACGCGATCAGGCCGTCGACGATCTCGGTGAGGTTGTGGGGCGCGAGGTTGGTCGCCATGCCGACCGCGATGCCGGCCGCGCCGTTCACCAACAGGTTGGGGATGGCGGAGGGGAGCACCTCGGGCTCGACGGTGGTGTCGTCGAAGTTGGCCCGGGTCGGGACCGTCTCCTTGTCGAGGTCGGCGAGCAGCGACTCGGAGGCGGGGGTGAGCCGCGCCTCGGTGTACCGATAGGCGGCCGCCGGGTCGCCGTCGATGCTGCCGAAGTTCCCCTGGCCGTGGATGAGCGGGTAGCGCAGGTTCCAGTCCTGAGCGAGCCGCACCATGGCGTCGTAGACGGCGCTGTCGCCGTGCGGGTGGTACTTGCCGAGCACGTCGCCGACCACGCCCGCGGACTTGCTGTGCTTGCGGTTGCTGGTCAGACCGGCCTGGTTCATGGCGTAGAGGATGCGCCGCTGGACCGGCTTGAGGCCGTCGCGGACGTCCGGCAACGCGCGGTCGACGATGACCGACATCGCGTAGTTGATGAAGCTCGACTTGATCTCGTCCGTGATCTGGACGGGGACGACGTGGCCTTCGTTCAAGGGGCCCCTCCTGCGAGGCGCGCGGATCTCGTCGAGGCGATCCCCGGTGGTGCCGTGTGGGGGCTTCGAGGCGGTCGGCGCGCCGCGGTACGTGCGGCGTGGACGCCGCGGCAACGGAGCAGTCTACCACCCGCTCCCGCCGCGCCGGGACGCCCGCTGGGCCCGTGCCGAGGCGTCCTGCGGCGCGCTCGGGGCCACGGACCGGTACCCTGCGGCATGCGCCTCCTCCGCGACCACGACGTCGCGCGGCTCGCCTGGCACGACGTCTTCGACGCCCTGCGCGCCGCGCTCCGCGACCCCACCCGCTACCGCGTCGCCGAACGCGTGCAGCTCGAAGCCCCGGACGGCGGCGCGTGGCTCACCATGCCCTGCGCCAGCGACGACGGCTGGTTCGGGGTCAAGCAGGTGAGCGTGCTCCCGGCGAACGCCGCGGCGGGCCGGCCGAGCGTGCAGGCCTGGTACACGCTGATGGGGCCCGACGGCGCGCCGGCGCTCGCGACCGAGGCGGGCCTGCTCACCAAGCTGCGCACGTCGGCCGTGTCGGCGCTGGCCGCCGACGTCCTCGCACCGCCGTCCCCGCGCGCGCTTCTCGTCGTGGGCACGGGCGCGCTGGCGCCGTGGATGGCGCGCGCCCACCTGCAGGTGCGCCCGTACGAGGCGGTGTGGGTGTGGGGGCGACGTCGCGAACGGGCCGAAGCCACCGTGGCCGCGATCCTCGCCGACCTCCAGGGCCTGCCGACCCGTCCCGCCGTGGCCGTCGCGCCGGACCTCGAAGCGGCGGTGCGCGATGCCGACGTCGTCAGCGTCGCCACCACGTCGCAGACCGCGCTCGTCGCGGGGGCCTGGCTGCGCGCCGGCCAGCACGTCGACCTGGTCGGCGCCTTTTTGCCCACGATGCGCGAGGTCGACGCCGAGGCGGTGCGCCGCGCGCAGGTGGTCGTCGACGACCGCCGCGCCGCGCGCGCGGAGGCGGGCGACCTGGTCCGCGCCGCCGCCGAGGGTTGGTCGTGGGACGCCGTGGCGGGCGATCTCGCGGACGTCCTGGGCGGTCGCGTCGCGCGCGCGACCGACCGGCCGACGCTCTTCAAGTCGGTCGGCCTGGCGCTCGAGGACCTGGCGGTGGTCCGGCTGCTCGCGGACGCCGGTGGTAGCGTCCCGGCATGATCGCCCGGTACGCCACCCCCGAGATGACGGCCCTGTGGAGCGAGGCCGAGAAGTACCGCACCTGGCTCGAGATCGAGCTCGCCGCCACCGAGGCCTGGGAGGCATTGGGCGAGGTGCCGGTCGGCGTCGGCGAGCGGCTCCGCGCGGCGGCGGCGGCGCAGCCGCTCGACGAGGCCTTCGCCGAGCGCGTCGCCGAGCTCGAGGCCGTCACGCGGCACGACATCGTCGCCTTCACGCGCGCCCTCACCGAGCGGCTCGGCCCCGAGGCGCGCTTCGTGCACCTGGGGCTCACGAGCACCGACGTCGTCGACACGTCGCAGAACGTGACCCTGGCAAAGGCGCTCGCGCTCGTCCTGGACGACGTGCGCGCGCTGCGCGCCGAGGTGCGGCGGCTCGCGGTCGAGCACCGCGCCACCCCGTGCATCGGCCGCACCCACGGCATCCACGCCGAGCCGATGACCTTCGGCCTCAAGTTCCTGAACTTCTACGCGGCGCTCGGCCGCGACCTGGACCGCCTCGAACGCGCGCGCGACGGGGTGGCCGTCGCCATGCTCTCCGGCTCGGTCGGCACCTACGCGCACGTGCCGCCCGAGGTGGAGGCGGCCGTCGCCGCCCGCCTCGGGTTCAACGTCGACCCCGTGACCAACCAGACGGTGGCCCGCGACCGGCACGCGGAGCTCCTGAACGCCCTCGCGGTGTTGGGCACCAGCCTCGAGCGGATCGCGACCGAGATCCGGCACCTCCAGCGCAGCGAGGTGCGCGAGGCGCAGGAGGGCTTCGCCAAGGGGCAGACCGGCAGCAGCTCGATGCCGCACAAGAAGAACCCCATCGCCACCGAGAACCTGACCGGCGTCGCGCGGCTGCTGCGCGCCTACGCGTCGGCGGGGCTCGAGGACGTCGTGCTGTGGCACGAGCGCGACATCAGCCACTCGGCCGTGGAGCGGGTGGTGCTCCCCGACGCCACGACCGTCGCCTCGTACGGCGTCCGGCGGCTCACGCGGGTGCTGCGCGACCTGGTCGTGTACCCCGACCGGATGCGCGCCAACCTCGACGCCCTGCACGGGCTGGTGTACTCGCAGCGCGTGCTGCACGCCCTGATCGACCAGGGGCTGGCGCGCGAGGCCGCGTACGAGGTGGTGCAGCGCGCGAGCCTGCGCACGTGGGACACGGGGCGGCCCCTGCGCGAGGTGCTCGCCGAGGACCCGGGCTGCACGCTGGACGCCGCGGCGCTGGCGGACGCCTTCGATCCGGCCTGGTACCTGCGCCACGTCGAGGCGGTGTACGCCCGCTTCGGGGTG
>JAABSI010000024.1:26606-28257 GCA_011390455.1 Trueperaceae bacterium | reverse complement strand
TCTCGTGAACCCCCCCGCGCCGCGCGAACTGCTGTACGAAGGGAAGGCCAAGCAGGTCTTCGCCACCGCCGACCCCCGTCAGGTGGTCGTGCGCTTCAAGGACGACGCCACCGCCTTCAACGCCGAGAAGCGCGGCACCGTGGTCGGCAAGGGCGAGGTGAACAACGCGGTCACCGCGCTGCTGTACCCGGAGCTCGAGGACTTCGGCGTGCCCACCCATTTCATCGAGCTCCTCGGCCCGCGCGACCAACTGGTCGAGCGCGTGCGCATCGTCCCGGTCGAGGTCATCGTGCGCAACCGCGCCGCGGGCACCTTCGCCAAGCGCTACGGCGTGGAGGAGGGGCTGCCGCTCGACCCGAACGTGATCGAGTTCTGCCTCAAGTCCGACGCGCTTGGCGACCCGCCCATGAACGCGGCCACCGCCGTCGCCCTCGGGCACGCGACCGAAGAGGAGCTCGAGGAGCTGTTCGACCTCGCGGCGGCCGTGAACGACTACCTGGTCGCGCGCTTCGCCGTGGCCGGGCTCGACCTGGTCGACTTCAAGCTCGAGTTCGGGGTGGACGCCGACGGCCGCATGGTGCTGGCCGACGAGATCAGCCCCGACACCTGCCGGCTGTGGGACGCCGAGACCGGCGAGAAGCTCGACAAGGACCGCTTCCGACGCGACCTCGGCCGGGTCGAGGAGGCCTACCAGGAGGTGCGGCGGCGGCTCGAGGCCACCGTGGGCGCCGCGCTCGACCTCCCCGAGTACGACGACCACGACCACCCCCACGACGAGGAGTCCGCCGATGCCTGAGTTCCGCGCCGTCGTGCACGTGATGCTGCGCCGCGCCATCCTCGATCCGCAGGGGCGCGCGGTCGAAGCCACCCTCCACCGCTTGGGCCACGCCAACGTCGGCGACCTGCGCGTGGGCAAGCGCATCGAGCTCACGCTCACCGGCGAGCGCGCCGAGGTCGAGGCGCAGCTCGCGCGCGTCGTCGAGCGGGTGCTCTCGAACCCGGTCATGGAGGACGCCACCTTCGAACTGCACGAGGTGGCGCCCACCGCGTCGGCCTGAGGGGCGGCGAACCGCATGCGCACCGCCTCCGATCGCATCGTCGCCGCCGACGGGCTCAAGCTGCCCACGCGCGCGTGGCTGCCCGACGACGACGCCCCGCGCGCGGCGATCGTGCTCGTCCACGGCCTCGGCGAGCACGTCGGCCGGTACGACGCCCTGGCGACCCGGATGGTGCGCGCCGGCTACGCCGTCCACGGGTACGACCAGCGCGGGCACGGCTACGCCCAAGGGCCGCGCGCCCAGGTGCGGCGCTTCGAGGACCTGATCGGCGACCTCGCGCAGTTCGTCGCCACCGTCCGCGCCTGGCACCCGGAGGCGCCGCTCGTGCTGTTCGGCCACTCGATGGGCGGCGTGGTCGCGGTCCGCGCGCTGCAGACCGACGCGGTCCGCGCGGATTTGCTGGTGCTCTCCTCGCCGGCGCTGCGCGACGGCAACGACGTACCCGGGTGGGTGCGCGCCCTGGTCGCGCGCCTTGCCGAACCGTTCCCGAGCCTGCCGACCGTCCGCCTCGACGTCACGGCGCTCTCGCGCGACCCGGCCGAGGTCGACGCCTACCGCCAGGACCCGGCGGTCTTCCACGGACCGATCAAGGC
>JAABSI010000024.1:20217-26398 GCA_011390455.1 Trueperaceae bacterium | reverse complement strand
CGCGACCGGGTCACCGAGGACGTGCTGGCCTGGCTGGACGCGCGGCTGCCCGCCGGGCCGGTCAGCGCGGCCGGTCGACCCGCAGCACCACGAACTTGAGGTAGCGGCCCTCCGGGAAGGCGAGCGGCACCGGGTGGTCGGCGGCGTGTCCGGCCTCGTGCAGGACGCGCGCGTCGACGCCGGCCTCGGCGGCCGCCTCGGCGAGCGCGCCGCGGAAGGCCTCGGGCGCGACCTGCGCCGTGCACGAGGCCGTCGCCAGCAGCCCGCCGTCGGGCAGCGCCGCCATCGCCGCGGCGTTCAGCCGCCGGTAGGCGCGCAGCGCCGCGTGCCGCTGCCCCTTGTGGCGCGCTAGCGAGGGCGGGTCGAGGACGATCAGGTCGCTGCCGGCCAGCTCGGCGTGGCGGAGCGCCGCCGCGGGGTCGGCGAGCAGGTCGAGCGCGAGCGTCGCGTGGCGCCCACGCGGGTCGAGGTCGACGCCCTCCGGGAAGCGCCCGGCGTTCGCGGCGACGTTGCGCTCGGCGTCGCGCAGCGCCGCGGGCGCCACGTCGACGTCGACCGCGCGGCGCGCGCCGCCCGCGAGCGCGTGGACCGAGAAGGCGCCGGAGTACGCGAACAGGTTCGCCACGGTGCGGCCGGTGGCGAAGCGCCGCACCGTGGCCCGGTTGTCGCGGTGGTCGAGGAACAGACCCGTCTTCTGCCCCTCGTGCAGGTTGGCGAGGAAGGCGAGGCCGTGCTCGAAGACGGTCACCTCGGGGGGCGGGAGCTCGCCGTGCAGCGCCGCCAAGGGGGCGCCGTCGTGGGGGGCGGCGAGCACCCCCTTGAGGCGCAGCGCGCCCGCCAGCGCGCGCACCACCGACGCCCGCAGCTCGAAGGCGTCGCTGCCGGGGCGCCGGTACGCCGCGGCGTAGGTCTTGACCACCGCGTAGCGGCCGTAGCGGTCGGCCGTGATCCCGGGCAGCCCGTCGCCCTCGCCGAAGAGCAGCCGGTAGGCGTCGGTCTCGGCGCTCTGGACGCCCGAACGCGCGTCGAGCGCGCGCGCGACCGCCGCCTCGACCCAGGCGCGGTCGGGGGTGGCGATCGGGCCGCCCGTCGGGGCGCGCCGCAGGGTGCGCACGGCGATGGCGCCCTCGCCCGCCCAGAGGCCGATGGCGGCCGCGCGCCCGGCCTCGACCCGGACCCAGGCGCCGTCCGGGAGGTCGGGGCGGCCGGGCACGTGGTCGCGGTAGACCCACGGGTGGCCCGCGGCGAGCGGGCCCGCGAGGTGCTCGGGGAGGCGCAGGGTGGGGAGGCTCATCGGTCCGCGCCCTGCGCGAGGTCGAGCGCGGTCGCCAGCGCCGCGTCGAACATCGGTGCGGTGAGCCGCCCCGTGTTCGTGTTCTGGCGGCTGACGTGGAAGCTGTCGACGAGCGGCACCACGCCCGCATCGCCGGCGCCCGGCAGGTGCTCGAGCCGATGCACGGCGCCGTGCGCGAAGGGGTGCGCCGCGAGCGTCGTCCGGAGCCCGCGCTCGCGCCATAGCTTGAGCACGCCGTCGTGGGCGATGCGCCCGAGCGCCAGGATCGCGCGGATGCTCGGCAGGCCGTCGACGTCGTGGGCGAACCAGGGGCGGCAGGCGTCGAGCTCGGCGGGCGTCGGCTTGTTGCCCGGCGGCGCGCAGCGCCCGACGGCGGTGATCCAGACGCCGGACAGCGTCAGTCCGTCGTCGCGAGCGACGCTCGTCGGGCGATCGGCCAGGCCCGCCCGGTGGAGCGCGGGGTAGAGGAAGTCGCCCGAAGCGTCGCCCGTGAACATGCGGCCGGTTCGGTTCGAGCCGTGCGCGCCGGGCGCGAGGCCGACGATCAGCAGGCGCGCGTTCGGGTCGCCGAAGCCCGGCACCGGCGCCCCCCAGTAGGCGTCGTCCAGGTGCGCGCGGCGCTTGGTGCGCGCGACCTCCTCGCGGTGCTCGGCCAGACGCGGGCAGCGGCGGCAGGCGGCGAGCGCCGGCGGGTAGGGGTCGAAGGCGGGCGGTGGCTGCACGATGGCGCCATGGTACCGGTGCGGGGGCACCCGCCCGGGCGGGCGCGGTCGCACGATAGGCTGCCCCATGGCAATCCCCGACGAACTGGCCGCGCACCTCGACCTCAGCGCCGCCGTCGACCTCGAGCCGTACCGCACCCCCAGCGCCAACCTCGACGCCGTCGACCCGGGCGACGTCGGCCCGTACGCCGGTGTGGGCGGCAAGAAGGCGGCGAAGCACGACCTCAAGCGGCTGATCGCGCATCTGGCCAAGCGCCAGCGCCTCTTCTACGCCGATGGGCGCTTCGCGTTGCTGCTGGTGCTCCAAGCGATGGACGCGGGCGGCAAGGACGGCACCATCCGACGCGCGCTCTCGGGCCTCAACCCGCAGGGCGTGCACGTCACCAGCTTCAAGGCGCCCACCGAGGTCGAGCTCGCGCACGACTTCTTGTGGCGGGTCCATGCGCGGACGCCCCGCCGCGGGCAGATCGGCGTCTTCAACCGGTCGCACTACGAGGACGTCCTGATCGCGCGGGTCGCGGGGTTGGTGCCGGAGGCGACGTGGCGGGCGCGCTACGCGCACATCAACGCCTTCGAGGCGCTCTTGCGCGACGCGGGCACGTCGCTGCTCAAGGTCTACCTGCACGTCGGGCACGACGAACAGGCCGAGCGGCTGCGCAAGCGGCTCGAGGACCCCGAACGCCACTGGAAGTTCGACGCCGCGGACTTGGCGGCCCGCGAGTTGTGGGGCGACTACCGCGAGGCGTACGGCGAGGCCTTCGCGCGCTGCGGTCCGGTCGACGCCCCCTGGCTGATCGTCCCCGCCGACCGCAAGTGGTACCGCGACGTGGTCGTCGTCACCGCGCTCGTCGAGGCCTTCGAGGCGCTCCCGCTGCGCTGGCCGCAGCCGAAGGTGGACGTGGCCGCGTTCCGAGGGCAGGTCTGAGCAGCGGCCCGTCGGCTCCGTCGGTGCCCCGGGACCCTCCACCGCACGGCGCGACGGGTCACAATCGGGGTCGACGCCCATCCCGGTCGGGCGCGCGAAGCTCATGCCCCAGATCCCCGGCATCGCCGCGATGCCCACCACGCTCGCCAACGCCGTCCTCGGCGCGGTTCCCGAACGGACGCTCGCCGTGCGGGGGCCGGACCGGGTCGTCGCGCTCGTGCCCATGTTCGAGGAAGAGGTCGGCGCCGAACGCTGCCTGACGGCGCTCCTCGCTCAGCGCGAGCCCCTCGACGGCCTCGTCGTGAGCGTCAACGGAGGGCGCGACCGCACCGCGGACGTGGTCGCCCGCACCCTCCTGGCCCACGGCTACGCCGTCGGCGACCGGAGCGCCGTCGGTCCCCGAGCGGCCCGCGTGGACCGTTGGTCGCGCCCGGCCGGGGGGCCGTCGGTGGTCGTCGTGCGCCACGAGGCCCCGACCTCGAAGGCGGACTCGCTGAACCTGGCGGTGGCCGGCGGCCTGGTGGACGCGGAGCGCGTGCTCGTGGTCGACGGCGACACCGTGCTCGAAAGCGGCTTCGCGTCGGCGATCCGCGACGGGTTCTACCGGCTGCGCCGGGTAGCCGGGCGCGACGGTGCGCGGTGGGTGTTGGAGGACGTCGCCTTGCAGTCGGGCGCGGTGACCTCGCGGCGCCCGGAGGCCGGCGGCGCCGCCGCCCGCTTCGTCTCCGCGGCGCGCTCCGCCGAGTACGCCTTCTCGGTGGTCGTGCGGCGCGGTCAGGCCGTCCGCCTCGGCCACGGCCCCACGTTCGGGGCCTCGCGCCTGTTCACGGTCGTCGGCTGCGGCTTCGTCGCCCGGCGCGACGCGTTCCCCATGCCGGCCGACGGCCTCACCGAGGACCACGACTTCACCGTCGAGGTGCAGTCGGGCCCGGTCGAGGAGCGCTCCTTCGACGTCGCGACGCTGCACGAGCGCGGCTTCCGGGTCGTCCGCGACGGCGGCTTGCAGCCCTTGCGCACGGTCGTCGACGCACCGCGGCTGACCGTCCGGCGCACGGCGGACGCGCGCTTCGAGATCGGCGCGGCGATGGCCACCGAGGACCCCCCGCGGATGAGCGCGTACCTGCACCAGGTCGAGCGCTGGGTGGGGGGCGCGCTCGAGGTCCTCGTCAAGCGGGCCGGGACCCAGGCGCGCCGCGCCGTGCTGCCGCCCAACGTGCGCTTCGCGCTGCTGACCGCCCAGCTCGAGAACCTGGCCGGGCTGCTGCTCCTGCTGGCGCTGCCGACGGCGCTGGGGTTGGCCCTGCCGTGGATCGGCCTCGACGGGACCCTCCGCGCCGTGGCGACCTTGCTCCTCGCGGACGTGGCGGTGACCGGGTTCCTCGTGTTCCTCGGCTTCTGGACCCAGGACCGCATGCGCGGCCGGGGACCGTGGAGCGCGGTGCGGTCGGGCGTGCGGCGCACCGCCGTCGGCATCCTCCCGCTGCTGCTGTTGCGTCCGGTCAACGCGCTCGCGTACGCGACCGCGCTCACGCTGCTGCTCCCGACCCTGGTGGCGTGGCGGGCGCCCCCCGCCGGTCGCGCGACGTCGGTCGTCTGGCGCCGCCCCGCGTCGGCCCCGCGGGGGGCGCGGGCGCGCACCGTGGTCGTCACGGCCGCCCTGGGCGCCGTCGCGGCCGGCGGTTTCGCCGCCACCGTCTGGACGGGCGAGGCCGTCGATCCCGCCGCGCGCGCCGCGCATCGGATCGTGCGGACGGCGTCCCCCGTGCGCTTCGACGAGGCCATGCGCCTGCCGCTGACGTCGGACCCGGTTCCGGTCGGCGATGCGAGCGCCGCCGCCGCGTTCGGTCGCTGCGACCCCGCCTCGGTCGCGGCGGCGGCGAGCGAGCCCCGAACCCTCACGGTCGCTGGCGCGCCGTACCGTCCGCTCTCGCCTTGGGGCCAGCTCACGCTGGCGCGACTGGTCCCGGTGGCGCACGCGCTCGAGCGCGCGGCGACCGCGTACGACGTTCCGGCGACGCTGCTGGTGCAGGTGTTGTTGAACGAGTCCTACCTCGATCCGCTGGCGCGGGGGCCGACCGACGACGTGGGCCTGTCCCAGGTGACGGTGGACGCCGTCCGCCTCCTGCGGCCGCTCGCCGAGGACGCTGGGTCGCCGTACGCGAACCCCCACCTGTTCCGCGACCCCTTCAACGCCTTCGACCCCGAGTTCTCGGTCTGCGCCGGGGCGGCGAAGCTCGCCTGGTCGCGGAACCAGGACCACGGCGCCGTCGACGAGGTGGCGTACGCGCGCTTCGTCAACCCGACCCACGGCGTCGTCGACGGCCAGGTGAGCCAGCGGCAC
This sequence comes from Trueperaceae bacterium, assembly GCA_011390455.1. The sequence continues at coordinate 21,116 of JAABSI010000024.1, read as the reverse complement.
CGCCCGCTCGTGGACGCCTTCGTCCGCGTCGGACCGATGGCCGAGGCCCTCGCGGCGACCATCGACGCCTACCGTCGCGATCCCGCCGCCGTCGCGTCGACCGAGCGCGCCCTGCTTCGGATCGTCGACGAGGTGGCGGCGTCGAGGCTCGACGTGGAGGGCGCCTACCGCCGGGTCGCCGCGTTGGCGCCCACCCTGGGGATCTCCGACCCCGACTTCTTCGCGAACGTGCTCGCCGGGCTGTACGGCGATGCGCCCGCCTACGACGGTCTGCCGCTGGCCGAGGTCCGTTGAGGGCGAGTCGAGCAGCGTTCAGCGCAGCGTGCGGGCGGCCTCGCGGAAGGCCGCGAGCGACGAGGCCGAGCTCTCCAGACGCCAGTCGGTCTCCTTGTCCTCGTTGAACCAGACGACGGCCTCGAGGCGCGCGAAGCGATCGGTCGCGAACAGGTCGTGGATCCACGCCGCCTTGTCGCCGCCGGATTCCGCGGAGGCCGTCTCGGCCACCCACACGGGTTGCGGGCCCAGGGCCGCCAGCCGCGCGTAGATCTGGGCGACGATCTCGTCGAAGCTGCGCCACCCGATGTAGGGGCGCGTGGCGCCCCAGTTGTAGCCGCTCAGGGCGAGCACGTCGACGTGCTCGGCGCCGGGGTAGTAGCGCTCCAGGCGGTTCGCCTCGGTGCGGGGCTCGTCGGTGACGTTGGGGCTCCAGACCCACCGGACGTTGTGGGCCCCCTCCTGGGCGAAGAGTTCGGTCATGTGGCGCCACGCGGCGACGAGGCCCTCGGGGTCGCCGCTCCACGGCACCCAATCGCCGTTCATCTCCGGGAACGGCCGGAGGTAGACCGGGCCCCCGGCGTCGCGGAGCCCGAGCGCCCAGGTGCGGAGGTAGGCGTCGTGAA
>JAABSI010000024.1:12331-19958 GCA_011390455.1 Trueperaceae bacterium | reverse complement strand
TGCGAGGTCCCCGCAGGCGCTCAGGGCGAACGCAGCGAGCAGCAGCGCCAGCCGGCGGGGTGCGTTCCGTCGGCCTGGGCGGCGGTGGGGGGCATCGGCGAAGAGGTCCATGGCGCGTGGTCGACGCCCATCACCTTACCCGCTCGGGTGCCTCGGCCGCCGCGGGCTCGGCGCGCAGGCGGGCGATCCGACCGTCCAGCGCCACGAGCAGGACCTCGCCCGCCGGGCCGGCATCGATCGCGGTGAGCGCCCGTCCGCTGTCGAGCAGCACCTCGCGGCGGCCGGCATCCTCGTCCCAAGCCCAGACCCGGCCCGTCACGAAGTCGCCGAAGACGTAGCGTCCGATCAGGTCCGGCAGGTCCGGATCGGCGACCACCACGCCGCCCGTGACGGCGAGGCCGCCGTCCGGGTCGAGACCCAAGTGGCGGTAGGCGATCCAGGGGCCGTCCAGGGGGATCGACGCGCAGGCGGGCTCGACCAGCGCGGCGACGTCGGGGTGTTCGAGGCACTCCGGCCCTTCGCGGATCGGCCACCCGTAGTTCCCGCCCGAGGCGACCCGGCTCACTTCCTCCCAACGGTCCTCGCCGACGTCGGCGACGAGCGCGGCGCCGTCGGAGGGATCGAAGACGAACTTCCACGGGTTGCGGAAGCCGAGCGCCCAGATCTCCGGGCGCACCGGTCCCTCGGGGGGATCGTCGGCGGCGCCGAAGGGGTTGTCGTGCGGCACCGCGTACGGGCGCGGGGCCGCCGCGAGGGCGGTCGGCGGCAGCCGGACGCGGACGATCTTGCCCCGCAGCGTCGCGAGCGACTGCGCGCTCCACGGGCGCGTCGCCCAGAAGCTCGGCGACCGCTCGCCGTTGCCGATGCTCGCGTAGAGCGCACCGTCGGGGCCGAAGCGCACCTGGCCGCCGTGGTGGTACGGCTCGGGCATGGGGACGCGGAGGAGCACGACCTCGGCGCCGGCGTCGGCCGTCCACGTGCGCGGGTCCACCGGGTAGGCGGCGACGATCAGGTCGCCCGTACCGATCTCGGTGAAGGCGGCCACGACCTGCCGCGGCCGCTCGACGGCCGCGGCGGTGGGCTCGAGCGCGGCCGTGAACAGGCCCTGCTCGCCGGCGAGGCCGGTGACGCGATGGCGGAGGTCCAGGAAGGGCAGGGGGCGCACCGCGCCGGCGCGCGCCGTGCGCACCAGCCCCTCGAGCTCGACGATCAGCACGGCGTCCCCACCGTCCGGGTCGGTGGTCAGGGCGACCGGGAGGGTCAGGCCATCCAGCCAGGGCTGGAGCGCGTAGCCGGGCGCCGCGGGCGCCGCCGCAGGGGATGGTGCGTCCTGCGCGAACGCGAGCGGTGCGGCGAGGAGGAGGGCGGCGGCGAGGGCTCGTGCGGCGCCACGGACGATGCACACGCCCCATCCGTACCACGGGGCCGGATCGAGGCCGCAGGCGATGGCGGCTCCGCGACCAGGGCGCGCCGTCAGCGCAGGCCGGCCGCCGTCGGCGCCACGCCCAGCGAGTCCTGGACCGCGGCCACGACCTCCGGTGCGGACGTGAGGCGCCAGTCGGCCTCCTTGTCCTCGTCGAACCAGACGAGCGCTTCGAGCCGCGGGAAGGCGGTCGAGGCGAACAGGTCGCGGATCCAGGCGGCCTTGTCGCCCCCCTCGTCGCTGCTCGCGATCTCGGCGATCCAGACCGGCTGCGTCCCGAGGTCGACGAGGCGCGCGTACGCGCCCTCGAAGATCTGTTCGAAGCTGCGCCATCCGATGTCGGGCCGCGTCGCGCCCCAGTTGTAGCCGCTCAGCGCGAGCACGTCGACGTGCTCGGCGCCCGGGTAGTAGCGCTCCATGCGGTTGGCGTCCGTGCGCGGCTCGTCGGTGACGTTCGGCCCCCAGACCCAGCGCACGTTCGTGGCGCCCGCCTCGTCGAAGAGCGCCGTCATGCGCGTCCAGGCCGCGACGAGCCCGTCGGGATCGCCGTTCCAGGGCACCCACTCGCCGTTCATCTCGGGGAAGGGGCGGAGGTAGACGACGCCCTGGGCGGCCGCGAGGCCGTCGGCCCAGCTGCGCAGGTAGTCGTCGTAGACGCCGGCGGCGATGTCGGCCACGGCCTGCCGATGCGGTTGCCAACTGATCAGCGGGGCGCTGCCGGAGGCGAGTACGCCGTCGACGAGGTGCGCGTCGTAGGCGTGGTCCCAGTTCATGAACCAGTGGACGATGTCGAGCCGGCGACCGAGGCTCGCCTCGAGGCGCACGACCGGCTCCATGCCCTGCCAGACGCCGCCGTAGGTGAAGGCGCCGAAATGGACGTAGCTCGCGAGCGGTGGCTCGGACTGCACGGCGGCGAGGACCTCGGGCGCTTCCTGCGCGCCGCACGCGGTGGTCGCCACGAGCGCGGCCACGATCAGGGTCGCGCGCAGGGCGCCGGCCGCGGTGCGGGCGGCGCGCGGCCAGAGGCGGCCGGTGCGGAGGTCGTCGGTGCGCGCGTGCTCGGACATCGTGGCCCAAAGCCCCGGAACGGGGGTGGTGGGCACGTGAACCGGCTGCGGTGGGGAGAACCCGCGACGTGCGTCCCAATGGCCGGTTGCGCTACTCGCTCCATCTGCTCCAAGCGCCCAAATGCAGAGCAGACTTCATCGCGTCCATCGGCCCGGCTGGCGCCGGGTGCCCGAACGGTTCGGGCCGTGCAGTACGAGATCCATGAGGATCTCGCTCTGGGCGCCAGCGGCGGTTGTGAGTGGGACGACTCCAAACGGCCGGTTGCGCTACTCGCTCCACCTACCTCAAGCGCCCAGATACGAGGCAGGTTTCATCGCGTCCGTACACGAGGGTCGAACCCTCGTGCCAAAAGCCTAGCAGGTGGCCGTCACGGGGTTATGACATCCTTCGCTGCGCGTCGGGCGGGGTCGCCGGCGGCGACCGTGGCCACCACCCGGTCGATGGCGGCGTCGAGGATCGTTCGCGAGGTGGCGACGTTGAAGCGCGCGAAACCGGCGCCCCCCGTGCCGTAGTCGCCGCCGGCGTTCAGGCCGACGCGCCCGCGCTCGAGCAAGGCGGCGGCGGGATCGTCGCCCAGGCCGGTCGCCCGGAAGTCGAGCCACACCAGGTAGGTGCCTTCGGGCGCGTACGCGCGCACCGCGGGCGCCTCGGCCGCCAGCCGCGCGATGAGGTGGTCGCGGTTGGCGCGCAGGTAGCCGAGCGCGGCGTCGAGCCACGCATCGCCCTCGCGGAAGGCCGTCAGGGCCGCGACCTGGCCCATGATGTTGACGCCCGGTTGCGAGTATCCGGCGATCTCCTTGACGCGGGCGAGCAGCGCCGGGTTCTCGGCGATGAGGAACCCGACCTTGAAGCCCGCGAGGTTGAAGGCCTTGGTCGGCCCGTACATGGTGATCGTGCGCTGCGCCACCTCGGGAGAGAGCGAGGCGAAGGGCACGTGGCGGCCGTCGAACACCAGGTCGGCGTGCAGCTCGTCGCTGATCACCCACAGGCGGTGCTCGAGCACGACCTCGGCGAGCGCCTCGAGCTCGGCGCGGCTGAACACGCGGCCGGTCGGATTGTGCGGGTTGCAGAACATGAGGGCGCGGGTGGCGGGGGTGATCGCCGCGCGCAGGTGATCGAGGTCCATGACGAAGCGCGCGCCGTCGTCGACCATCGGGTTCTCGAGCACCACCCGCTGGCTCTGGCGGATGGCGGCGAAGAAGGGCGGGTAGATCGGCGGCTGCACCACCACCTGCTCGCCCGGTCCGGTGGTGGCGAGGGTGCCGAGGAAGAGCCCGGGGATGATGCCGGCCATCGGGTGCACCGCTTCGGGGGCGACCCGCCAGTCGAAGCGGTGCGCGAGCCGATCGGTGAGCGCGTCGACCAGGCCGGGGGTGCCGCCGAAGGGCGGGTAGCCGTAGCTGCCGTGGTCGAGGTGCGCGTGCAGCGCGCGGCGGATGGGCTCGGCGGGCGGGAAGTCCATGTCGGCGACCCACACGGGCAGCACGTCGGGGTCGTAGCGCAGCCACTTGCCCGCCGGCTTGGCGCGCATGCTGGCCTCGGTGGGGGCGTCGAAGGCGGCGTGGGGGTCGATGGCTTCGGGCATGGCGGGCATGGTATCCGACGGGGACGCGGCGGCGCAGCGGGTACCGTGGTCGCGATGCACCTCGACGTCCACGTGCCCGATTGGGCGCGCCTCGTGTACAGCGACCTCACCGACATGCACCGCGCGCCCCACCCGGTCGACGCCGGCAAGGTGGCGCGCTTCACGCTCGACCTCCCCGACGACGTCCGCTTCGAGTACGCCTTCGTCGACGGGGACGGCGCCGTGCGCGCCGACCCCGAGCGCGGCGCGACCGGTTCGAACCCCTGGTACCCCGAGGTCACCGAGGTGCAGGGGCCGGGGTACCGGCCCCACCCGCTGGCCGATCCGCCCGCCGCCGACCCTGCCTGGACGGTGCGGCGCCACAAGGTCGCCTCGCGCGCCTTCGGCGCCGATCGCCGGGTGGTGGTGGCGTCGCCGCCCGACGCCCACGGACCGCTGCCGGTGGTCGTGCTGCACGACGGCGTCGCCTACCAGCGGCTCGCGCGCGCCGTCGACGTGCTCGCGGCGCTGGTGCGGCAGGGGCGCGCGCGGCCCGCGCACCTGGCGTTCCTGGAGCCGGCCGACCGGACCGCCGAGTACGCCTGGGACGAGCGCCACATGCGCTTCGTGCACGACGAGGTGCGTCCGTTCCTCGCCGACCACCACGCCACCGGCGCCGGTTGGTGGGCCATGGGGGCGAGCCTGGGCGGGCTCGCCGCGGCCACCCTGGCGCTCCACGCGCCCGACGACTGGACCGGCGTCGTGGCGCAGGGCGGCGCCTTCCTCGGCACGCCCGACGACCGCCGCCACCACGGCACCGAGGCCTCGTGGTTGGCCGAGCGCCTGGAGGCGGGGGCGGGCGCCCACCTGCGGTGGGTGCTGGACGTGGGCACCCTCGACTGGCTGGCGCCGGTGAACGGCCGCGTGCGCGACGCGCTGAGCGCGAGCGGCGCGGACGTCGCGTACGCGGAGCGGAGCGCGGGCCACAACTGGGGGTGTTGGCGCGACGGGTTGCCGGACGCGCTCGCCGCCGCGCTGGCTCCTCGAGATCGTGGCCGTGATCCGAGGGAGTAGCATCGGCGCATGAGCTACCGCATCGAGAAGGACACCATGGGGGAGGTCCGCGTGGCCTCCGACCGCTACTGGGGCGCGCAGACCCAGCGCTCGCTCGAGAACTTCCGGATCGGCGGCGAGCGCATGCCGCAGCCGGTGATCCGCGCCTTCGCCGTGCTGAAGAAGGCGGCGGCGCTCACCAACGCCGATCTGGGCGTGCTGGACGCCGCCAAGGCGAACATGATCGCCGAGGTCTGCGACGAGATCCTCGCCGGCACCCTCGACGACCACTTCCCGCTGGTGGTCTGGCAGACGGGCTCGGGCACGCAATCGAACATGAACGTCAACGAGGTCGTCAGCAACCGGGCGATCGAGAAGCTCGGCGGCACGCTCGGCTCCAAGGACCCCATCCACCCGAACGACGACGTCAACAAGTCGCAATCGTCGAACGACACCTTCCCGACCGCCATGCACGTCGCCGCGTACGGCGAGGTGGTCGAGCGCCTGCTGCCCAAGCTGCGCAAGCTGCACGGCGCGCTCGACGAGAAGGCGCGCGCCTTCGACGACGTGGTCAAGATCGGCCGCACCCACCTGATGGACGCGACGCCGATCACGCTGGGCCAGGAGTTCTCGGGCTACGCCGCCCAGGTGGCCAAGTCGATCCTTGCGGTGGAGCACACGCTGCCGCACCTGGCCGAGCTGGCGCTCGGCGGCACCGCGGTGGGCACCGGGCTGAACGCCCCCAAGGGCTTCGCCGAGCAGGTGGCTTTGATGATCGCCGCCCTCACCGGGCACCCGTTCGTCACCGCCGACAACAAGTTCGAGGCGCTCTCCGCGCACGACGCGATGGTCGAGACCTCGGGGGCGCTCAAGCGCACCGCGGTGGCGCTGATGCACGTCGCGAACAACGTCCGCCTGCTCGGCTCGGGCCCGCGCTGCGGCATCGGCGAGATCCGGCTGCCGGAGAACGAGCCCGGGTCGTCGATCATGCCGGGCAAGGTGAACCCGACCCAGGCCGAGGCCATGACCATGGTGTGCGCGCAGGTGATCGGCAACGACGCGGCGATCGCGGTGGCGGGCACCCACGGCCACTTCCAGCTCAACGTCTTCAAGCCGGTGATGATCTACAACCTGCTGCAGTCGATCCGGCTGCTGGCCGACGCCTCGGACAGCTTCGTCGACCACTGCGTCGCCGGCATCGAGGCCGATCCGGAGCGCGCCCGCAAGCACCTCGACGAATCGCTGATGCTCGTGACCGCGCTCAACGCCACGATCGGCTACTACAAGGCCGCCGAGATCGCCCAGAAGGCGCACCGCGAGGGGCTCACCCTCAAGGGCTCGGCCCTGGCGCTCGGCTACCTCACCGAAGCCGAGTTCGACGCGGCCGTCGTGCCGGAGCGCATGCTGGGTCGCTAGGGCTCGCGCCGCCGGTCCAACACTTCCGCGTCCTCCGGCAGGTAGGTGACGTCGTCGAGCGACAGCCCCTGGTCGCGGGTCCAGTCGACGAAGCGCAGGTCGGCGAACAGCTCGTCGCCCGCGCGGAAGAACACCAGCTGCAGCGGATCCCACGTATCGCTGGTCACGGTGGCGAGCACCGTCTGCAACGCGGCCTCCGGGTCCCGATTGGTGAAGCGGACGGTGACGGTGCCGTCGACCTCGTCCTCGATCGCGGCGTCCCAGCCGGCGAACACGGCCGCGAGGTCGAGCGAGAGCGGCAACGAGCCGTCGGTGCTGGGTTCGATCAGGCCGCCGAAGGCATCGGGATCGGACGCGTCGAAGAGGCTCACCTGGTTGGTGAGGAAGGTGTAGTTGCGCACCTCGTCGCCCACCACGACGATCTGGTTGTCGGCGATGGCGTCGGGCTGGAGGATGTAGAGGCCGATCGCGGGCTCGGTGGGGAGCGCGAGCACCTCGACCTCCAGGCGGAACGTCTGGCCGGCCTCGTCGATCAGTTCGCCCTCGAGGACGAAGGCGAGGTCGACGATCGCGTCGGCGCTCGCTTCGAGGGCCGCCAGCACGTCGTCGACGGTGCGCTCTTGCGCGTGGGCGGGGGCGGCGAACGCCGCGAGGGCGAGGAGGAGGGCGATCGTCCAGGGGGCGCGGAGGGGCGGGAGCACTCGGGTCATGCCGCAGTATCGCGCGTCGACCGTGGGGGCACGGGTCGCCGAACGTGAAGGGGCGTTCAGCACATCCACAGGTGGAACGCGGGGGGGCCGGTGCTAGCGTGGAACCAGAAAGGGGGCCCCACATGCTCCGATCCATCGCTCGTCGTACGTCCGTGCGGTCCATCCTCGCCGCGCTCTTCCTGGCGCTCGTCGGCGCCGCGCTCGCTCAGAACGTGGTCATCAGCCCGCGCTCGATCGTCGTCAACCCCGTGCCCGCGTACGACCTCGAGGTGTGGGTCGACAAGGACACCAGCGGGCGCGGCGCCCCGACCTACGACGTCGGCGAGCCGATCCGCATCTCGGTGCGGTCCTCGGTCGATGCGTACGTGTACCTGTTCAGCATCGCCGCCGACG
>JAABSI010000024.1:0-12023 GCA_011390455.1 Trueperaceae bacterium | reverse complement strand
TACTACGTCGGTTCGCGCCCCGCCCAGGCGGCGTACGGCACGCTCGAGGTCTCGAGCACGCCGAGGGGCGCCGAGGTGTACGTCGACCGCACGTTCGCCGGCTACACCCCGCTGCGCTACGACCTGCGCCCGGGCACGTACGACATCGAGGTCGTCGCCTCCGGCGGCACGTACGCCGAACGGGTCCAGGTGCGCCCCGACCGGACCACCACCGTGGTCGCCACCTTCCGCCCGGTCGTTCGGACCGGCACGGCCCGCTTCGCCAGCACCCCGAGCGATGCCGACGTGTACGTCGACGGCAGCTACTTGGGCACCACCCCGATCGGCTCGACCAGCTTCGACGTCGGGACCTACAGCGTCGAGTTCCGCCGCTCCGGGTACGACACGCTGCGCCGCACCTTCGAGGTCCGCGCGGGCCAAGAGACCCGCGTCGACGCGACGCTGCGTGCCCAGGCGGGCACGCTCGAGCTGACCTCCAACGTCGGCGGGGCCCGCGTCTTCCTCGACGGGCGCGACGTCGGGGCGATCCCGAGCGGCACCGGTCGCCTGGTGCTGCGCGACCTGGCCTCGGGGACGTACGAGATCACGCTGGTCGCCCCCGGGTACCGCACGGCCGTCGAGTCGGTGCGCGTCGACGCCGGCCGCACGACCGCGGTCACGATCCGGCAGACCCGCTTCTGAGATCGGGGGTGCCGGACCGGCCCCCGTCCCGTCCCGATCGAACCTCCGCGCCGCCCAGGGCTCCGTCCCTGGGCGGCGCGGCCGTGGAGCGCCCGGGCGCGGTATCGTGCGCACCACATGAACCACGACCGCGCTCCCGCACCGCCGGCGCCCTCGGGCCGGGTGGTCGCCGTCGTGCTCGCCGGTGGCGATCGCGACGATCGCCTGGCGCGCACCGTCGGCGCCGCGAGCAAAGCGCTGGTGCCGCTGCGCGACGTGCCCATGGGCGCGTACGTCGCGACCGCGCTGCGCGTCAGCGGGATCGTGGACGACGTGGTGTGGGTGGGCCCGACCGATGGGCGGGTGCGGCGTTTGGTCGACGCGGCGCTGCCCGCCGGGAACCGCCTGGTCGATTCGCTGACCTTGGGTCTGGGCGCCGCGATGGGGCGCGACCCGTCGGCGCGCTACCTGATCGTCACCGCCGACATCCCGTGGTGGGACGCGGCGGGCGTGCGCGCGTTCGTGCGCGACGCACCGGTGGCCGACCTCGTGTACCCGGTCGTCGCCGAGGCGACCTCGCGCGCTCGCTTCCCCGATCAGAAGCGGACCTTCGTCCGGCTCGCCGACGGCCACTTCACCGGCGGCAACGCGGTGCTCCTCACGCCCCGGGCGGTGCCGGCGCTGCTCCCGTTCGTGGACCTCGCGTACGAGGCGCGCAAGCGGCCGTTCGCGCTCGCCCGTCGGGTCGGTTGGGGGACGCTCGTGGCCCTCGCCACCGGACGCGCTCGGCTCGACGGGATCGAGGCGCGCGTCCGCGCGCTGCTGGGGATCGACGCGCGCGTCTTCGTGTCCGACGACGCCGCGATCGCGGCCGACGTGGACCACCCCGAGCACCTCCCGGCCACGCTCGGTCTGCCCCCGCTCTCCGAGCCGCCCCCCTTCGACCCGCCGCCCGCGACGATCGCCGGCGCCTAGCCCGCGGCGCCCAAGCCTCAGGCTCCAGGAGGATCTCTGCGCATGCGTCGCCCCGACCAGCTCCGCCGTCAAGCCGCCCTCGCCGCCTCGGCTTCGGTCGCCTTCGCGCTCTTCGTCGCCTTCCTCGCCTTCCTCGCGTTCGGTCGCGAGGGGCGGCTCGGGTTCGTCGGCTTCAACTTCGCCGGCCTCGTCGAGGGCGTCGTCTTCCTGGCGGCCTTCGTGACCGCCCTCGGTTGGGTGCGCTCCGCGCTGCGGCTTCCGAGCCCGACGCTGCTGTCGTTCGGCCTGGTGGCGCCACCGACCGCGCGCCGGGTCGCGGAGCGCGTGCCGTTGGTCGATTCGGCCGCCGCCCTCCAGACCCTGGCCGACCACCGCGTGGTGATCGTGCAGGAAGCGGGCGTGCCGATCGGCGTCTCCGGCGTGCGGCGCGAGCGGATCACCTCGTGGGACGAGCTGGTGAAGGTGCCGGGCGACGTCGCGGTGACCGACCTGCGCCGCCCGCTGTCGCACGAGCAGTTGGTCGTGGTCGTGGACGGCGGGAAGGTGGTCGGCGTGGTGACCCAGGAGGCCTTCTTGGCCGGGCTGTGGGGCCCGGTGCGCTGAGCCGGCGCCGGCCGGGTCAGCCGCGGCGCGGCGTGGCGTCGCGCGGTCGGGCGGCGGCGTCCGCGAGCGGGAGGTAGGGCGTGGCGTCGGCGCGCAGGTCGGCGGCGTCCACCGTGCCGGCGAACAGCTGCCGCGCGGCCGCCAGCGCGATCATCGCGCCGTTGTCGGTGGCGAGCCCCGGCGGCGGCAGGAACACCCGCAGCCCGGCCTCGCCCAGATCGGCGCGCAGGCGCCGGTTGGCCGCGACGCCGCCGGCGACGACCAGGTCGCGCCGGCCGAGGGCCGCGGCGGCGCGCTGCGCGACGCTGCGCAGGTGGTCCACCGCCCGGCGCTCGAAGGCCGCGGCGACGTCCGCCGGCCGCAGCCCCGGTTCGCGTTCCAGGCGCACGGCCACGGCGGTCTTGAGCCCGCTGAAGCTGAAGTCGAAGCCGTCCTGGCGCGCCAGCGGGACGGGCAGCGCCACCGCGTCGGGGTCGCCCTCGGCCGCGAGCGCCGCGAGCGCCGGGCCGCCCGGGTAGGGGAGCCCGAGCAGCCGCGCGACCTTGTCGAAGGCCTCGCCGGCGGCGTCGTCGAGGCTGCGCCCCAACGGTCGGTACGCCCCCCACGCCGGCACGTCGAAGAGCACCGTGTGGCCGCCCGAGGCGATCAGGCACAGGAACGGGGGCGTCGGGCCGTTCCCCGCGACGCTCGCCGCGACGTGGCCCTCCAGGTGGTGCACCTTCGCGAACGGGACGCCGAGGCCGAAGGCGAGCCCCTTGGCGTACGTCAAGCCGACCAGCAGGGCGCCGGCGAGGCCCGGACCGTAGGTCGCGGCGACCGCGTCGACGTCGTCGATGGTCAGCCCCGCGTCGGCCAGCGCGCGGCCGACCACCGCGTCGATCACGCTCAGGTGCTCGCGGCTCGCCTGCTCGGGGAGCACGCCGCCGTACACGGCGTGCACGGCCGCCTGGGACGCGACCACGTTGGCGAGGACTCGGGTGGCCCCGCCTTCGTCGATCGCGACGATGCCGACGCCGGTGTCGTCGCAGGAGGTGTCGATGCCCAGCACGTGCACGGCGGCACGATACCGCCCGCTCGGTACGCTGGGCGCGTGGACCCTGCCGCGACGCTCGCCGACCACCACCGGATCGACCGCGCCGACTGGCGCGTCGGCGACCTCGTCGTGCCGATCCGCACGAAGGTCGGCGTGCGCGGCCACCCCGGCGTCGATGCGGCGCTGATCGCGCTCGCCGAGCCGCTGCGGCGCGGCCGCGTGGAGCTGGACGGGCGCGTCCTCGACCTGACCGGTACCCCGGCCGCGCTCCCCGTCTGGGCGGCGCGCGCCGGCGTCGCGGCCGACTGGACCGTCGCGGCGACGTCGGCGGCGACGATCGCCGCGGCGCGGGCGACGCTCGGCGACGCCGACCTCGAGGCGGCGGTCGTCGCCGCGCTGCCGTGGGAGGTCGAAGGGCGCTTCGATGCGATCGTCTGGCGCCCGCCGGCCGACCGGGGCGTGCGGCGCGTCGCGGCGGAGCTCGCGGCGGTCGCCGCGCGGCTCGACGACGGCGGCACGGCCTGGTTGCTGCAGCACAAGGACGAGGGGGCCAAGCGGACCGAGAAGGCGGCCGCCGAGCGCTTCGCCTCGGTCGAGGTGGTCGCCCGCGAGGGGGGGTGGCGGCTGGCGGCGCTGCGCGGGCCGCGCGCGGGCGCGGCGGCGGTCGATCCGTGGACCGCGTTCGAAGCGGCGGACGGCCCGGCCCGCGCGATCGTCGGCACCTTCGCGGCCGAGAAGGTCGATCCGGGGACGCGGGTGCTGCTCAGCGCGCTCGCGGGGCGCGGCGCGCCGGAGCGGCTGCTCGACCTCGGGTGCGGTACCGGGCTGCTCGCCCGCGCGGCGCTGGCGGCCGGCGCGCATACGGTGGTGGCGGTCGACGACGACCTCGCCGCGGTGCGCAGCGCCGCGGCCAACCTCGGCGCGGAAGAGCGCGCTCGGGTCGTGCACGCCGACCTGACCTCGGGCCTGGCGAGCACGGCGTTCGACGCGGTGTGGTGCAACCCGCCGTTCCACGTCGGTCGGCAGGTGGTGGGGGCGCTCTCGCGCGCCTTCGTGGCGGCTGCGCACGAGGCGCTGCGCCCCGGAGGCGAGGCTTGGTTCGTCGCGAACCGGGCGCTGCCCTACGAGGCGGAACTCGCGGGTTGGGCCGCGTGGGGCGACGCCAGCCCGGACGCCGAGCGGACCTTCAAGGTGCTGTGGGGGCGCCGAGCGGGCTGACGCGCACCTGGTCGAACCCTGCAAATCGAACGCCCAGCTTCAAGAATGCAAGGTCGACCGAACGTCGCCGCGCACCTCGTACCCGAGGCCGGCGCGCAAGGCGAGCACCCGACCGCGCCGGCCGACGAAGCCCTCGAGGACGGTGCGGCAGGCGGCCTCGGCGTCCTCGGGCGTGACGACCCCGATCGTCGGCCCGGCCCCCGAGAGGAACGCGGCGTACGCGCCGGCGGCGCGCAGCGCGGTGCGCGCTTCGCGGAGGCCCGGCACGAGCGGCTCTCGGTACGGCTCGTGGAGCACGTCGACCGATGCGGTGCGCAGCAGGGCGGGCTCGTCGCGGGCCACGGCGAGCGCCCAGAGCGCCGCCCGAGCGGCGGTGCGGACCGCATCGTCGCGGTGCACCGTGGTGGGGAGCGCCGCGCGCGCCTCGGCGGTCGGCAACTCGAAGTCGGGGACCCCGAACAGCAACCGCCACCCGGGCGGGACCGCCAAGACCGACGTGGCGTACCCCCCCTCCAGCCGGGGCGCCGAGACGGTGAAGCCGCCGTAGACGGCGGGCGCGACGTTGTCGGGGTGGCCTTCGAGCTCGGCGGTGAGTTGGAAGACGCCGTCGCGCCCGAGCGTGCCCCCCGTCCACGCGTCGGCGAGCGCCGCGCCGGCGACGAGTGCGGCGGAGGAGGAGCCGAGGCCGCGCGCGAGCGGGATCGGGTTCCGGGCGTCGAGCGCCACCGTCGGCGCGGCGCGGCCGAGGCGCTCGAAGACGGCGCGGAAGCCGACGTGCACCAGCCCGTCGGGGCGATCCGGGAGGCGCCCCTCGCCGCGGTAGGCGAAGCGGTCGCGGTCGGAGGCGCGCGCGCCCACCTCGAGGTGAAGGTCGAGCGCGAGGCCGAGGCAATCGAAGCCCGGCCCGAGGTTGGCGCTGGTGGCCGGAACGCGGACGCGAAGCGGTGCGGCGGGCGGCATCGCGGCCGAGCCTAGCACCCGCGTCCGTCGGCGGCGCGCTCCAGGACCGCGCGCGCGGCGGGCAGCGCCCGCGCGACGTCGCCGGCGGTCAGGCCGGTGGACGGGGGTGCGCCGTCGCCGGCGAGGCGCGCCAGCGCCTGCCGCGCCGCCTCCGCGTGCAGCAGCGCGCCAGCGGCCGCGAGCTCGGCCATCCTGGGGACGTCGAGCGTCGTCTGCTCGTCCGCCTCGGCGGCGGCGCACAGGGCCGCGAGCACGCCGGCCAGCACGTCGCCGGCGCCGGCGGTCGCGAGCGCGGCGGGTCCGCCGGCGACGACCTGCAGCGCGCCGTCGGGCGCCGCCACCACGGTGCCGGGTCCCTTGAGCACCACGACGGCGCCGGTGCGCTCCGCGAGCTCGGCGGCGGCCCCGAGCGGGTCGGCGGCGACGGCCCCGGCGGGGCGGTCGAGCCAGCGTGCCGCCTCGCCGGCGTGCGGCGTGAGGAGGGTCCGGCCGTGGGCGCGGAGCTGCGGGGCGAGCGCGGGGCGCAGCGCGCCGCCGTCGAGCACCGTCGGCAGCGGCGTCCCATCGAGCAGCGCGGCGAGGGTGGCGTCGTCCACCTCGAGGCCCGGGCCGATCAGCAGCGTTGCGGCGCGGCGCCCCACCTCGCCGGCGCGCAGCGCGCGGGCGCCCGCGCGCGTCGCGTCCCAGGCCAGGTGCACGATCTCCGCGTCCTCGACGGCGCCGGTGCACGCGACGTAGCCGGCCCCGGCGCGCAGCGCCCCGCGGGCCGCGAGCGCGGCCGCACCCGGGTACCGCGGCGAACCGGCGACCACCAGCACGGCGCCAGCCCGGTACTTGTGGGCGTCGGGTGCCCGCCGAGGCAGCGCGGCGCCGGCGGCTGCGGCGGTCCACGCGCGCGCGACCGCGTGCTCGGCGACGAGCGCCTGGGGGAGCCCGAGGTCGTCGAGCGACCACGTTCCGTAGAGCGATCGCGCGGGCTCCAGGAACGACGCGGGCTTGGCGGCGCTCAGCTGCAGCGTCCAGGTCGCGGCGAGCACCGGGCCGTCGGCGACCGCGCGGTCGGCGTCGAGGCCGCTCGGCACGTCGACCGCCACGATCGGGCGGCCGCTGGCGCGCACCGCGGCGAACCAGTCGAGGAGTTCGCCGCCCACGGGCCGGCTGAGCCCCGCGCCCAGGAGCGCGTCGACGACGACGTCCACGCCGTCGAGCAGCGCGGGCTCCGGTGGGCCGAGGTGCCGTGAGAGCCGCCCGCGGGCTCCGGCCGGGAGGGCGTCGAGCGCGTCGCGCGCCGCGCGCGCGAGGTCGCTGCTGGGGTGCTCCTTCAGTTCGCACACGACGACGTCGCGGCCGCGCCGCGCGAGCTCGCCGGCCGCGACGTAGCCGTCGCCGCCGTTGTTCCCGGGACCGACGAGCACCAAGGCGCGGCGGGCGGCGGGCACGACGCGCACGACGAGGTCGGCCACGGCGCGCCCGGCGCGCGCCATGAGCGCGTCGGGGGCATGGCCGGCGTGGGCGGCCGCGGCGTCGAGCGCCGCGACGTCCTGGGCACGAAGAACGAGCACGACGCCATCGTACGGCGTCGTGCTCGCGGTTGTCGGGGGGGCGGCCCGGTCAGGCCATCGCGGCGTCGATGCGCTCGATCGTGGCGTCGTCGAGGTCGACGTCCGCGGCCGCGACGGTCTCCTCGATCTGCGCGACCTTGGTCGCGCCGGTGATCACGCTGGACACGCCGCTCTGGCGCAGGACCCAAGCGAGCGCCAGCTGCGCGCGGGTGATGCCCAGGTCGTTCGCGATCGGTTCGAGCGCCTTGACCCGCGCCACGTTCTCGTCGGTGAAGAAGCGCTCCCGGAAGCCGTCGTTGGCCGCGAAGCGCGAGCCCTCGGGGACGCCGTCGTCGTACTTGCC
Source organism: Trueperaceae bacterium (assembly GCA_011390455.1). The sequence goes on along the minus strand of JAABSI010000024.1, from coordinate 4,669 downwards.
GGTGAGCATGCCCATCGCGAGCGGGCTCCAGACGACCAGGCCCATGCCCTTGGGTTCGGTGACGGGCAGGATCTCGTCCTCGACGCGCTCGCGGTAGAGCAGCGAGTACTGCGGCTGCTCGGTGACCGGCGCGACCAGGCCGTTCGCGGTCGCGAGGGTGTGCGCCTCGGCGATCTGGGCGGCGGTCCACTCGCTGGTGCCCCAGTAGTGGGCGCGGCCGCTGCGGACGACGTCGCTGAAGACCTCGACGATCTCGTCCATCGGGGTCTCGGGGTCGTAGCGGTGGGCGAAGTAGATGTCGACGTAGTCCGTCTGCAGGCGCTCGAGCGACAGGTCGATCGACTCGAGCACGTGCTTGCGCGACAGGCCGCGGTCGTTGACGCCGTCGGACATCGGCCAGAAGACCTTGGTCGAGAGCACCAGCTGGTGCCGCGGGATCTCGAGGTCGGCGAAGACCTCGCCCATGTAGGTCTCGCCGGCGCCGCGCGCGTAAGCGTCGGCGTTGTCGAAGAAGTTCACGCCCTTCTCGAACGCCTTGGCGACGATGTCGGTGATCAGCTTCTTGTCCTGAACCGAGCCCCCGTACGTGGTCCACGCACCCAGGCTCACGGTGCTCACTTTCATGCCGGCACGACCGAGTCTGCGGTAGTTCATCAGGGTTGCCTCCGCCCTGCAGCGTACCGGGCTCGGCGCGACCGGGGGCGTCGAGCGGCGACGGGCCCCGCCCGTCACCCCTCGTCCGGCTCGAACAACCGTTCGATCGGGCGCTCGAAGGCCTTCGCCAGCGCGAACGCCAGCGGCAGGCTCGGGTCGTAGCGACCGGTCTCGATGGCGTTGACCGTCTGGCGGCTGACGCCGAGCCGCTGCGCGAGCTCGGCCTGGGACCAGCCGCGCTCGGCGCGCAGGACGCGCAGGTGGTTGCGCACGACTCAGCGGTAGCGGCGCTGGGCGACGATGGCGGCGAAGCCGTACGCCATGCCGCCGAACGCGAAGACGACGAAGGCGTGGGGCGAGGGCAGGCCGACGTAAGCCTGGAGGATGCCGTAGGTCAACGCCAGCGCGAGCAGCACGCCCAGCGTCATCGTCGCTGCCTCGAGGTGGATGCGGCGGCCCAGCTCGTCGAAGCGCCGGATGGCCTGCAGCCAACCGGCCATGCCCCAGAGGAAGGCGGCGGCCGGTGCCAGGGCGAGGACCACGCGCACGGGGACGTTGGGTTCCGCGAAGCGCACGACGAGGCTGGCGCCGATGATGAGGAGCGTGTACAGGATGGTGCCGGCGACGAAGATGCGCCAGCCCGAGCGCGGTTGGGGGCTGGGGGTCATGCAGGGAGTATCAAGCGTGCTTGACCAAATGTCAAGCGACCTTGACGCCCGCGCCCGAGCCGGCGTGGGTCCCCCTCGGTAGGATGCGGCATGCCCACCGACGACGCCGTCCCTGCGGTCGACCTCCCCCGCGACCTGGAGGCCCGCCTCGGCGCCCCGGGCGCCTTCCCCTACGCTCGCGGCGTCCACGAGCGCATGTACGCCGACGGGCGCCTGTGGACCATGCGCCAGTACGCCGGCTTCGCCACCGCCGAGGCGAGCAACGCCCGCTACCGCCACCTGCTGGCCCAGGGCGTCACCGGGCTGTCGGTCGCGTTCGACCTGCCGACCCAGCTCGGCCTCGACCCCGACGACGCGCGCGCCCGCGGCGAGGTGGGCCGCGTCGGGGTGTCGATCGCGACCGTCGACGACGTGGCGACGCTCTTCGACGGCATCCCGCTCGCGGACGTCACCACCTCGATGACGATCAACGCACCGGCGGCGATGCTGCTCGCGCTGTACACGCTCGAGGCCGAGCGTCAGGGCGCGCCGCTCGCGGCCCTGGGCGGCACCGTCCAGAACGACGTCCTCAAGGAGTACGTCGCCCGCGGCACGTACATCTTCCCGCCGGCGCCCTCGATGCGCCTCACGGTCGACGTGATGCGGTGGTGCGCCGAACACGCCCCCCGCTGGAACACGATCAGCGTCAGCGGGTACCACATGCGCGAGGCGGGCAGCACGGCGGCGCAGGAGATCGCCTTCACGCTCGCCGACGCCGTCGCCTACGTGCGCGCGGCTCGGGCGGCGGGGCTCGAGGTCGACCACGTGGCGCCGCGGCTCTCGTTCTTCTTCGCCTGCCACGGCGACCTGTTCGAGGAGGTCGCCAAGTTCCGCGCCGCGCGGCGCCTGTGGGCGCACCTCGCGCGCGACCTGCTCGGCGCGCGCGAGCCCCGCTCGCAGATGCTGCGCTTCCACACCCAGACCGGCGGCAGCACGCTCACCGCCCAGCAGCCGCTGGTGAACGTGGTGCGCACGGCGTACCAGGCGCTCGCGGCGGTGCTCGGTGGGACCCAGAGCCTGCACACCAACGGCTTCGACGAGGCGCTCGGGCTGCCCACCGAGGCGAGCGCCACGCTCGCCTTGCGCACCCAGCAGGTGCTCGCCTTCGAGACCGGCGTCCCGGACGCGGTCGACCCGCTCGCGGGCAGCGTGCACGTCGAGGCGCTGACCGATCGCATCGAGGCGGAGGCACGCCGCTGGTTCGACGAGGTCGAGAAGCGCGGAGGCGCGGTCGCGGCGATCGAGGCGGGGTACCTGCAGGAGGCGATCGAGGAGGCGGCCTACGCCTTCCAGAAGGACGTGGAGTCGGGCGCGCGGGTCGTGGTCGGGGTCAACCGCTTCGCCGACGACGCCCCGGTGGACGTCCCGGTCCAAGCCCTCGATCCGCGGGTCGAACCGGACCGGGTGGCGGCGCTGCAGGCCTTCCGCGCGGCGCGCGACGGCGCGGCCGCCTCGGACGCGGTCGCGCGCCTGGCGGACGCGGCGCGCGGCGAGGCCGAGCTGATGGAGCCGATCCGCGACGCGCTGCGCGCCCGGGCGACGCTGGGCGAGGTCTGCGACGCGCTGCGCGCCGTGTGGGGCGAGCATCTGGGGTGACGGCCCCGACGGTCAGCGCCCGAGCTCAGCCACGGGCAGGCGGTCGGCGCGGACGCCGCGCGCCACGGCGGCGAGCACGTCGACCGTGACGTCGAGGTAGCTGCGTCCGTCCGCGGCGGTCGCCTCGTCGTCGAGGTAGCCGTCGGCGCCGGTGTGGTCCGACGGGCCGATCACCACCGATTGCAGCGTTCCGCGGCGGCGGGCGACGTTCCAGGGCGACCAGGGGAGGAGCCGCCAGCGACCGGGGAAGGGCCAGGCACCCCAGCGCTGGACGCGGTCGCGTCGCCCGTGGAGGTGGACGACGCGGTCCGCTTCGAGCGCGCCGGGGTCGGCCGCCATCACCCCGCCCAGCGAGGCGACCACCACCTCCGCGCGGGTGGCCTCCTTGAGGTAGGGGGCGGCCCCGAGCGCGATCTGGCCGCCTCCCGAGAAGCCGATCAGCACGATGCGCCCGCCGCTCGTGTAGCCGCGCCGCCGGAGCGCGCGCACCACCAGGGCCGCGGAGCCGCGGTTGTACATCGGGCCGTAGCGACGGTCGGCCGAGACCAGCACCTGCCAGAAGTTGCGCACGTTGATCAGGAAGCCGGCCGCCGCCCCCAAGCGCCGCTTCCCGAGCTTGCCGCGCAGCGCCCAGCGCCACACGACCGCGAACGCGCGTTGCCCCGTGAGGGCCCGGTTCGTGACCGAGTACGGGAACACCTGGACGACGCGGCCCTCGGGGAGCGCGTGGCGCAGGCCGGCGACCAGACGGGCCTCGCCGCGGCCGTAGACCACCGGGCCCACCGCGTGGATGCCGCTCAGGAACACCACCCACGGATCGATGGCGGATGCGGCCGCCGGCGGCGTTCGGCCCCCCTCCGCGTCGTCCTCGGGGTCCCTCGGGTGCTCCGCGTGCGGGTGGGTCTCCTGGGGCGCGAGCGGGTCGCCGAACCAGCCCGCCCACCAGCCGAGCGTCTCGAGCGGCGCCAGGGCGCCCGCGACCAGCAGCGCGAACAGGGCGACCCAGCCGAGCGTGCCGAGGTCGGGCATCAGCGTCCGCTCCGGCGCAGGGGCCGCAGCTCGGTGCCCGCGACCGACCGGCGCACGTGCCGGCTGAGGCGCGCGAGCGGTCGCCCGGCGGTGCGCTGGAACACGTGCACCAGCAGCCAGCCGCCGGCGCTGGCGGCGAGCGCCTGCGGCGCGGTCAGGTCGAACACCGCCGCCGTCGCGACCCACACCGCGAGCAGCGTCCAGACCGAGAGCAGCCCGCCGATCGCGGTGCCGAAGTAGGGCACGAGCACGAACGCCCCGAACAGCTGCGGCGCGTGCGCCAGCCCGGTCGCGGCGATCGTCGCGCGCCAGGTTCCGGTCGCCTCGAAGGCCAGCGTCGCGATCAGCCACGCGCTCGTCGCCCACGTGAGGAAGCCGAGGGCGAAGAGGGCGGCCTGCACCAGCAGGCTGGCGACGAAGCGGCGCGGCCGCACGCCGACGGCGAACAGGGCGAGGCTCTGGCCGATGGCGATGGCGAGGCCGGCCGCCAGCACCACCGCGACGCCGAAGCGCGCGCCGATCGCGGCGACGCGGAAGGCCTCGGGATCGAGGCGCCAGGCGGCGAACACGGCTTCGATCGGGCCCATGGCGGCGACCTCAGTGATGGTGGTGGGCGTGCTGGAGCTCGCCCGGCTTGAGCGGCAAGCGGTCGCCGCGGAACCACCAGGCGGCCAGGCCGGTGG
>JAABSI010000023.1 GCA_011390455.1 Trueperaceae bacterium | reverse complement strand
CTCCGCTAAAGTGACCGTCCATGCTGAGCTTAGAGCGCGTCGCCTTGGAGTTGCTCGAGTACAAGATCGACGCGCTCGCGAACCGGCGCGAGTACCGGGGCGGCGTCGCGGAGTTGTGGGAGCTCCACCGCGTCGTCGATCGCGGGGTCGCGCGGCTCGATCCGGACGAGCGCGAGCGCTTCCAGGAGGCGGCCCGGCGGCTGCGCGCGGTCGCGGAACTGCCGACGCGCGGGGGCGCACGCCGCGCCGATCTCGACGCCTTGACCCTCATGCCCGATGGCGGCGGCATGCTCACGACCAGCGACGCCCCCGACGGCAACGGCGAAGCGCTGCTCGAGACCGACGTTCCTGCCCCCGTCGAGCTCTCGCGCGAAGCCCGCGAGGAGCAGCGGGCGCTGCAGAACCTCGCCGAGCGCGTCGGGCGCGAGGAGTTGGACGACTTGGTCGGGCGGCTCGCCGCTGCGTGGCGGGCGGAGCGCGATCGCGTCACGCCCCGGTTGGTGTACGCCACGGTCCGCAACCTGCAACGCCACGCCGGGACCGTCGAGGCCCCGCAGGCGGCCTCGGTGCGGTCGTTCAAGGTCGTCGAGCCGATCCCCGAACGGCGCGACCCGCTCATCTCGCTGTCCGACCTCGACAGCCTGGCCGAGGTCGGGCGCGACCTGGTGGAGTTGATCCTGACGCTCGGTCGACCCGACGGACGCTTCCCGCAGCTGGACGTGCCCGAAGCCCAGGCGTTCGATTTCGTCCGGCAGGTCGCCCTGCGGGTGGCGCAGGATCCCTACGCAGGGAAGCTCTCGCCCCTCGAGCGCAAGGGGCCGACGACCAGCGAGCTGCGCACGGCGATCCAGGAGCTCGCCAAGGAGCGCTTGCCCGAGGCGCAGCGGTCCGTCCTGCGCAACGACCTCGAAGCCCGACTGAACGAGGCGCTCTCCTTCGAACGGCAGCAGCGGCAGTCGTTCCAGCGCGACGCCGAGCGCAACGTGGAGGCGATCCGGTTGCTGTTCGAGCGCTTGGAGCCCAACCTCCCGGCGCGGGTGGGCGGGGGCGCCGCTCCGCGCCGGCTCGCCGGCGGGGTGCTGTTCGCGGTCTCGCCCGCGCTCAGGTGGGAGCGCGTACCGCGCGGTGCCGAGGCGCTCACGCTGCGCATGGTCGGGCCCGTGCGCTTCACGCTAGGAGGTCACGTGATCGCAGTCATGGGTTCGGGCGACAGCCGCACGCTCTTCGTGAACGACGAGGCGCATCCCCTGGAGGCCTCGATGGTCGTACCGGTCGGCCGAGGCGAGGTCCGGGTGGACCGCGAAGGCGAGTACGTGCACGTCCGTTGGCGCGACGGCGGTCGTTCCGTGGCCGCCCGGCTGGCGGAGGCGCTGGTCGTCGCCCACGTGTCGACCCACGAGCGCCACGCCGCGTTCCTCACGGTGCTCGGCGCGATCGCCAACGTCGTGGGCGGCGCCCCGACCGACGTCGTCGCGCGTGCGCTGCAGGCGGCCACCGCGGTGACCGCCGGCGCCCCCAACCGACGTCAGGCGCTCGAAGGGCTCGTGCGCGGCGCGGCCAAGGCGACCGGGACCGAGCTCGAGGACAACGCGGTGCTGGGGCTCGTGCAACGCATGCAGACGGCGATGAGCGTGGAACCGGGCGACCTGGCGGCGCTGCTCGAGCGCGAGGAGCTCGCGGACGGCGTCGCGTGCGCGGTCGGCGAGGAGCCCGTCACGGCCGACGTCGGGCCGCTCCGGCTCACCGTCCGGCGCTACCGCAGCCGCGGCCGCGGCTCGACCGAGCAGTTGGTGGTGATGCTCCCGGGGCAGGTGGTGGGCGCCTTCAGCACGGTCGCCGTGGAGTCGGTGCCGGGCGGCGTCCTCGTGGCGGCGACCGGCGAGGGTGAGGTCGCGCTGCTGCTGCTCCGCGACCGGACGCTCAGAGCGAAGGCACCCGCATGACGGGCGATGGGCCCAAGGTCGCCGACGCCGCCGCCGTGGCCGCCGCGCTCGCCGCCGCGCCCGACTGGCGGCAAGCCGAGGACGGTGCGCTCGTGTTCGAGCACCGCTTCGCGTCGGTGGCCGAGGCCGTGGGCTTCCTGGTCTCGGTCGCGCTCCACGCCGAGCGGCACGGGCATCATCCGGAGACGGCCTGGACCTACCGCGACGTCGCGATGCGGCTCGTCACCCACGACGCCGGCGGCCGCGTGACCGAACGCGATCTGGCGCTGCTCGAAGACCTCGCTGCCTTGCGCTGAGCCGCGTGCTCGGTCGCTTCGCCGACGACCGGACCCGCCCGAGCACCTCAGTCCGGAGTGCCTTGCGGCGCTGACGGTTCGGCGCCCCCGGCCGGATCGTCGTTCGGTTCGGTCGGTTCCTTCGGCTCCACCGGCTCGGTCGGTTCGGCGTCCTCGGACGGGTCGTCGTTCGCTTCCGTCGCCGCTGGTTCGTCGTCGCCGGCCGGATCGGTCTCGAAGGTGTAGCGCTCCCGCAACAGCTCGAGGTCCGCGTCGCCGACGACGCCATCGCCATCGAGGTCTTCGGGGAGGTTGATCCCCTGACGGCCGTATGCGGCCGCCAGCCGCAGCAGGTCCTCGAAGCCGACGCGGCCGTCGCCGTCGAGGTCGCCCGGGACCTCGGGCCGTGCGGCGCGGAGGGCGGCGACGTCGGCGACGGTCGGTGCGCGCGGCGCCGCGACGTCGACCCGCGGGTCGAGGGCACCGCCGCCCGGCACACCGCCCAGCACGACGCCGAGGGCAGGCACGAGCGCGGCGCGCACCCCGTCCTGCGCCGGGTGGACGAGCACGTCGAAGCCGCCGGCGTCGGGCCGCACCACGACGAGCACGATCGCGTCCGGTCCCAGCAGCTCGGGGTCGCCGTACCGCACGACGACGGTCCGGTCGGTGCCCTCGACGTCCGCACCCGCCGCGCTCCAGTCGGCGAGCGCAGCCTCGACGTGATCGATCAACACGAGCGGGCCACCGCTCGGATCGACGCGGAGGTCCCAAGCGGCCGCCCATGCGGTGAGCGCCAGCGCGAGGACGGCGACGGCGGCCCTCACGGCGACTCCCCCTCGAGTTCACGGAAGGCGGTGTCCAGGGCGTCGAAGAGCAGCCCGTCCGGAGCCGGCGAGCCGTCGAGCTGCGGTCGACCACCGGCGCCGACGCCCAAGGTCCGATCGTCGGCGCCGCGCCACAGGCCGTCGGTCGCCCGCCACACCCCTTGGTCGATGCCGACGATCGGCACCGCCAAGCCGGCGTCGAGCGAGCGCAACCACAGGATCACGCGCTCGCCGACCGCGAAAGAGGGCGCCCCCGCGACGAGCAACGCGGGCGCGCCAGGGGCGCGTCCGCCCCAAAGCGCGATGCGGATCTCGCCCGGCCCGTCGCTGGCGGCCCGGCCCTCGCGCCGCCACCAGCGCTCCACCTCGAGGGTGACCAGCGTCCACGGTTCGCCGTCGCGCAGGTCGACGTCCACGGACGCGACGCGGCCGACGACCGCTTCGCGGGTGGCGTCGAGCCGCTCCGGCAGGTCGAGCGCTCGCCAGCCGCCCGCCGTCGCCATGGCCGCCGCCGTGAGCAGCACGGTGGTGAGCAGCGCGCGAAGCGTCCTCATGGGGTACCCCCTGGCGCGCCGTTCGGCGCCTCGGGATCGTCGCCCGGCGCCGTGGGGTCCGGGGCCGGTTCGACGGGCTGCTCGGGCGGATCCTCGTCGACCGAGGGCGGGTCGTCGCCGGGGGCGTCGGGGGCGGCTGCGGGCAGCGTCGCGCTCGGCGGCGCGCCCTCGCGACGCTCGCTGACGGCCTCGCCGCCCGAGTACCGCGACGTCGCGACGACGAGCACGCTCGCCCGCGCTGGCGGGTCCACGGGCACCAGCGTCCACCGGGCGACGTCGAAGGCGCCGTCGCGCGCGGCGCCGAGCGCCGCCACGTCGAGGAACAGCACGCCCGGCTCCGCGTCCGCGAAGGCGACCGTGCGCCCATCGACCGCGGTGGGGGCGTCCTCGAGCGTGAACAGGTCGGCGTCCCAGCGGACGACGATCCGTGCTCCGAGCCAGCCGCGTGCGTCCTCGACGCGAGCGACCAGGCGGAGAGGACCGCGGACCTCGGTCGCGGGCGTGTCCACCCGCACGACGGGCGCGGGCAACGGCCGCACCACGAGCTCGAGCTCGAGCAGGGCCTGCGACAGGTTGCCGTCGCTGACCTCGACCGTGAACCGGGAGCGGCCGGGTTCGGTCGGGGTCCCGACGATGCGCCCCCCCTCGAGCCGCAAGCCGGCGGGCAGGGCGCCGGCGGCGAGCTCGAAACGGTAGGGCCGGAGGCCGCCGGTGGGGCGCAGCGCACCGTCGAACGCCTCGCCCGCGTACGCCTCGCCCCAGGAGGGGCGCAGCAGGCGCAGGGGTTCGGCGGGCGCGGCGAGCTGCTCGGCGCACCCAGCGATCAGGAGCACGAGCGCCAGCGCCGGAGCGAGCGCGCGCGCCCGACGGTGCGTCCGCCGCGCGCTCATCCGGTGGTCCACCATGCGTACCCGTACGGGGGCAGTTCGAGGGCCAGGTCGCCGCCGTCGAGCGCCCCGTCGTGGCGCGTGTCGGCGTCGGACCAGACGCAGCGCCAGGGTCCGTCGATCGGCGCGGCCACGCGCACCGCGGCGCGCGCGTCGGCGAGGTTGTGCACGGCGACGAAGTTGGCTCCCTCACCCACGTGGTGGACGGCGAGGACGCGCGGGTCCCCAGCATCGAGCACGGCGAAGCGGCCACCGGGCGTCAGCGCCGGCAGCGTGCGGCGGGTGGCGACGAGGCGCCGCACCCAGTGGAGCAGGCTGTCCGGGTCGCGCTCCTGGGCCGCCACGTTCGCGCGGCGGAAGCCGCCGGGGCCGTCCGCCACGGGGGGCTGGTACGGGGCCGGGTGGTCGCTGAACCCGACCCCCGGGGCGTCGGTCCACGCCATCGGCGTGCGCACCCCGTGCCGGTCGGGGAGCGTCACGTCGTCGCCCATGCCGATCTCGTCCCCGTAGTAGAGGATGGGGGTCCCGGGCAGGGTCATCAACAGGCCGTGCATCACCTCGAGCTTACGGCGGTCGAAGCCGAGGAGCGGCGCCAAGCGCCGTCGGATGCCGACGTTGAGCCGCATCCGACGCTCCGGGGCGTAGGCGGCGTACATCAGCGCGCGCTCCTCGTCGGTCACCATCTCGAGGGTGAGCTCGTCGTGGTTGCGCAGGAACACGACCCAGCGCCCGCCTTCGGGCGGTTCGGGCGTGCGCTCCAGGATCCATCGGATCGAGTCCGCGTGGCCTTCGGCGAGCGCGCGGTAGAGCCGCGGCATCACCGGGAAGTGGAACAGGTAGCCCATCTCGTCGCGGCCGTCGCCGAAGTACGGCAGGGTGTCGTGCGGCCATTGGTTCACCTCGCCGAGCACGAACGCCTCGGGGGCGACGCGGTCGATCAACGCCCGCACCTCCTTGAGGAAGGCGTGGGTCTCGGGGAGGTTCTCGCTGTTCGTCCCTTCGCGTTCGAAGAGGTACGGGATCGCGTCGAGGCGGAAGCCGTCGACGCCCAGCTCGAGCCAGTAGCGCACGGTGTCGAGCATCTCGGCGCGCACGTCCGGGTGGTCGTAGTTGAGGTCGGGCTGGTGACCGAAGAAGCGGTGCCAGTAGTACTGCCCGCGGACCTCGTCGAAGGTCCAGTTGGACGTCTCGGTGTCGGTGAAGATGATGCGCGTGCCCGCGTAGCGGGTGGGGTCGTCGGTCCAGACGTACCAATCGTCCTTGCCGTCCTGGCGTCGCCGCGATGCCTGGAACCACGGATGGTCGTCGCTGGTGTGGTTGAGCACCAGGTCGGTGATCACCTTCAGGCCGCGGGCATGGGCGGCGTCCAACAGCGCCTTCAGGTCGTCGAGGCTCCCGTAGTCGGGGTGCACGGCCCGGAAATCGGTGACGTCGTAGCCGTCGTCGCGCAGCGGCGACGGCGAGATCGGCAGCAGCCACAGGATGTCGACGCCGAGCGCGACGATGTGGTCCAGCTTCTCGATCACGCCCCGCAGGTCGCCGTGGCCGTCGCCGTTCGCGTCGCGGAAGGCGCGGACGTAGAGTTCGTAGAGCACGAGGTCGCGACGGATCGTCATGGAGCCTCCAGATGCCGCCATGCTACCCGTCGGGGTCCGTCCTGCGGGCCGCCGGGCGGGGGCGGCCGCCCGGAGGTGCGTGGTAGGTTGCCCCATCGATCCTGTCGCCCGCACCCACCGGTTCCGTACCCCTTGGCCCGTGCAGGGTCCCGCGCGCGCCTTCCACGTCGCGCGCGATGCGCGGCACCGGTACGGCGTCGAAGGGTCGTGGGTGACGCTGCGGGGCGATCTGATGCTCGCCGATCCCGACCGGGCGGCGCGCGTCGCGGCGCGGGTCGCGCTCGATCCCGACCCCGAGGCGCCGCCGCTGCGCGCCGCGGACCTGTACGCGGGCGCCCTGCTCGAGGAGGTCTACCACCTCGTCATCGCGCGCTACCTGCAGACGGTCGACGCGGACCTGTTCGCCGACCTCGAACGGCGGGCGCGCGGCTGGATGGGCGCGGACTTCGACGCGACGCTCGTCGCGTTCGTCGATCGCTACCCGCCGCCCGACGTCGCCGCGGGCACCTCCGCCGAGGAGGCGCTGCGCAGGAGCGTCGACGGCGTGTCCGGCGCGCACGTGGCGATCGAAGAAGCCTGGACCTGTTGGTTGGCCAACGCCAACCCGGCCCTCCGCGGCGCGCGGCCGCTGGTCGACGTCGCTCCGCTCGCGGCGCAGGTGCCGTTCGACGCGCTGATCGACTCGTTGCGGGGCCACCTCGAGGACCGCCCCGGTCTGCCCGGGCGCCCGGGCGTCTCGCTCTTCGACCTGCTCCTCGAGCCGGCGCGGGCCCATCCCGACGACCTGGAGGCGCAGATCCGCTTCGTGCGGCGCGCTTGGGGCGCGGTGCTCGGCGACGACTTCGAGAAGCTGCTCGCGCGGCTCCTCGACGCCCTCGCGAGCGTCCGCGAGGCGAACGTGGCGCGCGGCCGTGCCGGCGCCGGCGTCGGTCGCCCGCCCGCCCCGGGCCGCGCCGAGCTGCGGTTCGGCGAGGACGAGGCGGAGCGCTTCAGCGCCGACGTCGACTGGATGCCCGAGGTCGTCATGGTCGCCAAGAGCACCTACGTCTGGCTCGAACAGCTGGCGCGCGATCACGGCGTGGCGGTGGCTCGGCTCGACGAGGTGCCCGAGGCGGCGCTGGCCGAGCTCGCCCGCAAGGGCGTGAACGCCCTGTGGCTGATCGGCGTCTGGCAGCGCAGCGAGGCCTCGCGCCGGATCAAGCACCTGCGCGGACAGCACGACGCGGTGGCGTCGGCGTACGCGCTCGAGGACTACGTCATCGCCCACGACCTGGGAGGCGAACCCGCGTTCGAGGCGCTCAAGGTGCGCGCCGCGCGCCACGGGATCCGCATGGCGACCGACATGGTGCCCAACCACGTGGGCATCGACGGGCGCTGGGTGGTGGAGCACCCCGAGCGCTTCGTGCAGCTGCCGCACCCGCCGTACCCGGGGTACACCTTCACCGGACCGGACCTGTCGGGCGACCCGCGGGTCGAGATCCGCATCGAGGACCACTACTACGACGGCAGCGACGCGGCGGTCGTGTTCGAGCGCCGCGACGCCGCGACGGGTGAGGCGCGGTACGTCTACCACGGCAACGATGGCACCACGATGCCGTGGAACGACACCGCGCAGCTCGACTACCTGCGCGCCGACGTGCGCGAGGCGGTGCTGCGCACGATCGTCGAAGTGGCCCGGCGTTCCCCGATCATCCGGTTCGACGCCGCCATGACGCTCGCGAAGCGCCACGTGCGCCGGTTGTGGTTCCCGCCGCCGGGCGAGGGGGGTGGCGTGCCCTCGCGCGGGCGCTTCGGGGCGATGACGGACGAGGCATTCGAGGACGCCATGGGTGGGGAGTTCTGGCGCACCGTCGTCGAGCGCGTGGCGACCGAGGTCCCCGGCACGCTGCTGCTCGCCGAGGCGTTCTGGATGATGGAGAGCTACTTCGTGCGGTCGCTGGGCATGCACCGCGTGTACAACAGCGCCTTCATGCACATGATGCGCGACCAGGACAACGCGGGCTATCGGCGCATCCTCAAGGAGCTGCTCGAGTTCGATCCGCGGGTGCTGCAGCGCTACGTCAACTTCATGAACAACCCGGACGAGGAGTCGGCGCGCGAGCAGTTCGGCGACGGCGACCGCTACTTCGCGGTCGCGACGCTGCTGGCCACCATGCCGGGGCTGCCGATGATCGGCCACGGGCAGTTCGAGGGGTACCGCGAGAAGTACGGCATGGAGTTCCGTCGCGCGAAGCTCGACGAGCGTCCCGAGGGGTGGCTCGTCGATCGCCACGAGCGCGAACTGGTTCCGCTGCTCCGGCACCGGGCGGCGTTCGCCGGCGCCGAGGCGTTCCGGCTGTACGACGCCGCCACCGAGGACGGGGCGGTGCTCGAAGACGTCTACGCCTACACGAACGATGCCCGCGGCGGCCGGTCGCTGGTGATCGTCAACCATCGCTATCCGCGATCGACGGGGAGCGTCCGGCGATCGACCCCGTTCGTGCCGCAGGCCGGGGCCGCAGCGCGCACCGTCTCGGTCGCGGAGGCGCTGGGTGTGGTCGGCGGCGAGGGGCGGTTCGTCGTCGCCCGCGACCTGGCGCGCGGCGTGACCGTCGTGCGCGCCGCCTCCGACGTCGTGCGCGATGGGTGGCGCTTCGACCTCGAGGGCTTCGGGCGCCGGGTCTACGTCGACGTGCACGAGCGGCACGATCCGGACGGTTCGCTCGCGCGGGTCGTAGCGACCTACGGCGACGACGGGGTGGCGTCGCTCGACGACGCGCTCGACGAGCTTCGTTTGGGACCGGCCTACGCGGCGCTCGACGCGGTGGTCGCCCCGTGGTTGGCGGGGGCCCCGATCGACGATGCCTGGGCGACGTTCGTCGATGTCGTTCGCGAGTCTGCCGGCGGCGCCGCGCGGATCCCGGCACCGACGACGGCGTCGCGCTCGCGCTTGCGGGCGGTCGCGGCGGCGAGCACCGAGGGCGCCGTGGCCGCCGCCTATGCGTTCCTGATCGGCCACCTGCCCGACGCCCAGGGGACCTGGCGGCGGGGACGCTTCGGGCGCGCGCTCGAGCGGCGCCTGGCGCGAAGCGGCGTCGCCGATGCCGAGGTCTGGGCTGCGGCCGCCGAGGCGGCGCTCGCCGACCCCGCCGGCGGCGACGGTCGCCCCGGGTCCCCGGCGGCCGCGATCGAACGCTGGACCGGCGGCGGCGCGGGTGCGGCGGCGCTCGGCGTCCACGAGCACGCGGGCGTGCGCTGGTTCCGCGCCGAGGGCCTGGCGGCGCTCACCGAAGTGGCGGTCCTCCTCGGTCGTTGGCGGTCGCCCGGTGGCGGCAACGCGAACGCATGGCGCTCGTGGCGGCGATCGCTGGAGGCGTCGGCGCGCGCGGCCGGGTACGACGTGGACGCCTGGCGCAGCAGCGCGCGCTCGACCGCGGTCAAGGTCGCGGGCGCGACGGGTGCGGGCCCCAAGGCTACGGGCGCGAAGGGCGCGAAGGGCGCCGAGGCCAAGGGCGCGGGCGGCAAGGATGCGGGGGGCAAGTCGGCGGGGGCGAAGGGCGCGACCGGCGCCGCGCGGCGCGCCGCCCAGGAGCGCACCAAGAACGACGACGCGCGCGCGAAGCGCGCGCGGGGTACGCCCAAGAAGACCAAGAAGGCGCCGAAGGGCTGACCGCGCGCGGACCGGGCCTCAGCGGGGGAGGGCGGCGGCGGTCGCGATCCGGCGGCGCGCCAGGTGCGTGAGCGCCAGCGCCAACGCGTCGCTCGCATGGTGCCCGCGCGCCGCGCCCTCGGGGGTCGCCCCGAGCAGCGCCCGCACCATGAAGGCGACCTGGGTCTTGTCCGCACGCCCGCTGCCGACGAGCGTCTGCTTGACCTCCAGCGGCCCGTACTCGAAGACCGGCACGCCGCGCTGCTCCGCGGCCAGACGCACCACGCCCACGGCCTGACCGACCTTGAAGGCGGCCTCGCGCTGCCGATGGAAGTACTGGCCTTCGAGGGCCAGCGCGTGCGGCCGCAGCCGGTCGATCGCCGTGAGCGTCGCCTCGTGGAGGCGCGCGAGGCGCACGCCCTCGCCTTCGCTGGGCAAGGTGCGGACCAGTTCGGCGAAGACGAGCTTTGGGTCGCGACCGCGCTCGGCCACGCCGCCGATCCCCAAGTGCGCCAGCCCGGGGTCGATGCCGAGCACCCGGTGCTCCTCGGCGTCGGGTTTGGTGATGGGCCGGGGCACGCGGCATGGTACCCGGACGCGCCGACGAGGACGCGACGGGACCGCGACGCACGACGGCGGAGGCCGGACGCCGCGGGTGGGCGTCCGGCCTCCGCCGGGGTTCGGGTCGACGCCGTACGGCGCCGCTCCGATCAGTACTCGGCCAGGTACTGGTCGAGCTCCCAGCCGTGCACCGCGATGCGGTAGGCGTCGAACTCCTTCTCCTTGGCCTCGATGAACTTGGTGTAGACGTGCTCGCCGAGGGCCTCCTTGACCATCCGGTCCTTGCGCATCGCGGCGATCGCCTCGCGCAGGGTGCCCGGAAGCTCGCGGATCTTGTACTTGCGGCGGTCCCGCACGCTCATCTCGTAGATGTTGCGCTGGATGGCGGGCGGCGGCGTCAGGTCGCGCTCGATGCCGTCGAGGCCGGCGGCGAGCATGACGGCCAGCGCCAGGTACGGGTTGCAGGAGGGATCGGGCATGCGCAGCTCGCTGCGCGTGCCGACGCCGCGGCGCGCCGGGATGCGGATCATGGCGCTGCGGTTGCTCGCCGACCACGCGATGTTCGTCGGCGCTTCGTAGCCGGGGGTCAGGCGCTTGTAGCTGTTGACGGTGGGGTTGGTCACCGCCACGATGCCGCTGGCGTGTTCGAGGAGGCCGGCGATCCAGTTCTTGGCGGTCTTGGAGAGCTGATGCTCCGCCTTGGCGTCGAAGAAGGCGTTCTTGCCGTCCTTGAAGACCGAGAGGTGCACGTGCATGCCCGACCCGTTGATGCCGGCGACCGGCTTGGGCATGAAGGTGGCATGGAGCCCGTGCTTCTGGGCGATGCGCTTGACGACGAGGCGGAAGGTGGCGATGTTGTCCGCCGTCTGAACGGCGGGGGCGTACTTGAAGTCGATCTCGTGCTGCCCGGGGGCGACCTCGTGGTGGGCGGCCTCGATCTCGAAGCCCATGTCGACGAGGGCGTTGACCATGTCGCGGCGCGCGTCCTCGCCGAGGTCGACCGGGGCGAGGTCGAAGTAACCCGCGGCGTCGTTCGTCAGCGTCGTGGGCGAGCCGTCTGCGGCGCGGTGGAACAGGAAGAACTCGGGCTCGGGCCCGGCGTACATGTCGTCGAAGCCGAGCGCCTTGAGGCGTTCGACCTGCTGCTTGAGGACGTAGCGCGGATCGCCCTTGAACGGGGTGCCGTCGGGCAGGTCGATGTCGCAGATGAGGCGGGCGACCTTGCCGCGCTCGTCGCCCTCGATGATCGACGGGAACACCAGGAAGGTGTCGAAGTCCGGGCGGAGCAGCATGTCGGACTCTTCGATGCGGGCGAAGCCCTGCACGGACGAGCCGTCGAACATCATCTCGCCGTCGAGCGCCTTCTCGAACTGGGACGTGGGCACTTCGACGTTCTTGTTCATGCCGTTGAGGTCGATGAACTGCAGCCGCAGGAAGCGAACGTTCTCGCTCTTGAGGCGTTTGGCGACTTCGGCGCGGGTCATGGCCATGGGTGCTCCTCGAGGGGTCGTCGAGCGAATGGGGGGGTCCGTTGGGGCGTCGGCGCGACGCTCCGTCGGTTCGCGCATCATTGCGTACGTATGCAGCGGTGTCAATCGGTCGGTTGTACGCGTCGATTCGGACGCTTTGGCAGAATCTGCGGTACACTGGGCTCGTTCGACCGATCGGCGTTCGGTTCCGATCGACCTGGCCACGGTGTCCGTTCTCGACCTCGCGATCTGCTCGACCGACCATGGTGGCGCGCTGGATGCATGGGTTTTCGGGATCGTCGGTCGTCGGTGCATGAAGGTTCGATTGGGACACGTTCTTGACGTTGCGTGAGGGGTCTGCTTAGGATGCAGCACCGCACGCCACCCGCACGCCGCACGAACCCCTGAGGAGGAACATGAAGAAGTTCATCGTCCTGATCGCAGTCCTGATGCTCGGTGCCGCCGTCGCCCAGACGGCCACCATCGGCGTCAACCTCGAACTCTCCGGCCGCTTCGCCACGATCGGCACCACGACGCTGCAGGGCATCGAAGCCGCGCTCTCGCAGTCGGGCGCCGACCTCGAGCTCTCCGTCTGCGACAACGCGACCACCGTCGAAGGCTCGGTCGCCTGCGCCAACCGCTTCGTCGACGAAGGCGTCATCGCGGTCGTCGGTCCGATCAGCACCACGCACGCGATCCCCGCCGCCGAAGTGCTCCAGGCCGCCGGCATCATCATGATCAGCACCGCGTCGACGAACCCGGCGACCACCCAGATCGGCGACCGCATCTTCCGCATGGCGTACACGGACGACTTCCAGGGGCGCGTCGCCGCCCGCTACGCGACCAACGACCTCGGCGCCTCCAGCGCGATCGTCTTCCGCCAGCAGGACGACGACTACAGCTTCGGCCTCGCCGGCTTCTTCGCCGAGGAGTTCGAGGCGCTCGGCGGTTCGACCGTCGTCGTCGACTACGTCTCGAACACGGTCGACTTCTCCGCGCAGATCAACGACGTGCTCGGGACCCCGGCCGACGTCGTCTACTTCTCCGGCTTCTGCGCCGAGGGGGCCACGCTCGTCCCGGCCCTGCGCGCCGCCGGCTTCACCCAGCAGATCCTGGGCGCCGACGCCTCCGACGACTCGCAGTGCCCCGTGGGCGGCGGCGAGGCCTTCGACGGCTTCGTCTTCACCGGCTTCGGCGGCGCCGAGGTCCTCTCGGGCGACGCCGCGGAGCGTGCGTCCGACTTCGCGACCTTCTTCCGCGTCAACACCCCCGAGGCCAGCGACTTCAACGGCTTCACCCTCTCGGGCGCCGACACCATCAACGTGATGGTCGAGGCGATCCGCGTCGCCGGCTCCACCGATCCGGACGCGGTCCTGGCGGCCCTCTCGGGCCTCGAGGACTTCGCCGGCGTGTCGGGCGACATCACGTACGCCGGCACCGACGGCACGCCCGCCGACCGGACGATCGCCTTCTTCCAGTACAACGTCCCCGGCGCCGACGGTTCCGAGTGGAACAGCACCCCGCTGTTCGGCATCGGCACCGGCGACTGACCCCGGACCACCGCGAGCGGTAGGCGAAGGGCGGGAGCGATCCCGCCCTTCGCCGTGCGGGAGCCGACGGAGGGCGGAGCACGCCTCGGCACGTGCCGCACGGTCGGCTGGTACCATGCCGCCCACGAACCGAAGCCACTTCCCAACGCGCGTCCCGATCCAAACGGGACCGGTGGGGCCGTCGAGGGCGGCCCCCGAGCGAGAAGGAGCCCCTCTTGTCCGCACAGACCCTGCGCTCGGCGCCCTCGTGGCGACGCTGGATTCCCTGGCTGATCCTCGCCGGGCTGGCCGTGTTGGTGGTGGGCCGGATGCTCTACCTCGGCTCCATCGGCGACCGGTTCAACGGCGCCTTCTTCGCACGCGCCGCGATCGACTCCGTC
Organism: Trueperaceae bacterium; assembly: GCA_011390455.1. The sequence continues at coordinate 21,640 of JAABSI010000023.1, read as the reverse complement.
AAGCTCGGCAGCCTCTACGCGCTGATCGCGCTCGGGTACACGATGGTGTACGGCATCATCCGCCTGATCAACTTCGCCCACGGCGAGGTGTTCATGGTCGGCGCGTTCACGACGTATTTTCTCTTCACGCTCACCCCGTACTCGTGGCCGGCGGCGCTGGCGCTCGCCGCCATCCTCGGCTTCGGCGTCATGCGCCTGGTCGCCTTCTTCCGCGCCTCGCCGCGCGATCCGGTCGTGCTGGCCGCGGGGGGCGTCGCCTTCCTCGGGCTCGCGTTCGCGCTGACGGCGGCGACGTGGCCGTTCTGGGCGGCGTTGCTCGGGAGCATGGTCGCGACGGGCGTGCTCGGCCTCACGATCGACCGGGCCGCGTACGCCCCGCTGCGCAAGGCCCCGCGCAACTCGCTCTTGATCACCGCGATCGCCGTGTCGTTCCTGCTCCAGAACGTCGGTCTGCTGGCCTTCACGAACCGGCAGACGCCCTTCCGCCCCGACACCCCGCTGCTCACCCCGATCACGCTCGACGTCGCCGGCAACCCCGTGCCCACGAACGCGCTCCTGTTCGCCATCCCCTTGATCACGGCGGCCCTGGTCCTGGTGCTCGACGCCTTCGTCCGGCGCACCCGGTTGGGTAAGGCGATGCGCGCGTCGGCCCAGGACGCCGAGACGGCGCAGATGATGGGCGTCTCGGTCGACAAGGTCATCGCCACCACCTTCCTGCTCGGCTCGATGCTGGCCGCCGCCGGCGGCGCCATGTGGGGCCTGAACTTCGGCTCGCTCAACCAGCCCGCCATCCTCGGGATCCTGCCCGGCATCAAGGCCTTCGCCGCCGCGGTCATCGGCGGCATCGGGAGCCTCCCGGGTGCGGTGATCGGCGCGATGGTGATCGGCTTCTCCGAGAACTTCGTCACCGCCCTGTTCCCGAGGACGTCCGAGTTCGCCGGCATCACGGAGTTCAAGGACACGTTCGCCTTCGTGCTCCTGATCGCCGTGCTGCTCGTGCGCCCGAGCGGCATCGTGGGCGAGGACCTCTCGGAGAAGGTGTGATGCGGATCGTCCCGTCGGTCCCCTCCGCGCTCGACGACGTCGACCCGCGCCGCCGGCTCCGCAACCTCGCCCTCACGCTCGTCGCCCTGGGGCTCGGCATGCTCGCCCTGTGGGCGCTGCAATCGGTCGGCAGCACCAAGCTGACGCAAGCGCTCTCGCTCTTCGCCATCTGGGGCGTGGCGACGGTCAGCCTCAACCTCGTCAACGGCACCCTGGGCATCCTCTCGCTCGGCCACCACGGCTTCATGCTGATCGGCGGCTACACGACCGGCCTGCTCATGCTCTCCGAGGACGCGCGCGCCCGCATCCAGAGCTCCGCGCGCAGCACCATGACCGACGAGACGCTCGCGATCAGCGTGTCGAACGCCTTGCAGGCCCTCGGGCTCGACGCGCTCACCACCCCCGAGACGCTGTGGGTCCGCTTCGTGATCGCGCTCTTCTGCGGCGGCCTGGTCGCAGCCTTCGCCGGGTTGATCGTGGGCTTCCCGAGCCTGCGCCTGCGCGGCGACTACCTGGCGATCGTCACCTTCGGGTTCGGCGAGATCATCCGGCTCTCGGCGTCCACGCGGCTCTTCGCCCCGCTCACGAACGGGGCGCTCGGGTTCCCGGGTATCGAGAGCGAGTTCGGCAAGAGCGTGTGGTGGACCTTCGGGGTCCTCGCGATCACCGTGTTCGTGATCTCCAAGCTCAAGTACTCGTCCTACGGCCGCGCCATGCAGGGCATCCGCGAGGACGAGGTCGCGGCCGAGGCGATGGGCGTGAACGTCGCGTACCACAAGATCCTCGGGTTCGTGATCAGCGCCTTCTTCGCCGGGATCGCCGGGGGTTTGTGGATCAGCTGGCTCGGTGGCGTGCGGCTCGACTTCTTCCTGTTCCAGCTCACCTTCTTCTTCCTCGTGGCGATCTCCGTGGGGGGCACCGGGTCGATCACCGGGGTGCTCCTCGGCACCCTGCTCGTCGTCTTCGTCCGCCAGTACGGCGACCCGCTCGAGGAGACCTATTCGCTCCAGACCTGGACCGTCGCCGTCGGCGCGCTGCTCGCGCTCGCGGGCGCCGCGCTCGTCGGCTTCCGACAGCTGCGCCGGTTGCGCCCGCGCATCACGCCGCCGACCTGGGTCCTGCTCGGCCTCGGGACGGCCGCGCTGGCGGTCGCCGCCGTGGACCCGGCCTTCCTCGACGGCAGCTTCCGCGGGTTCGGGATGCGCGCCATCTTCCTGTCCGTGTTGCTGATCGTGATCATGATCTTCCGTCCCGAAGGGATGCTCGGCCGCGCCGAGTTCTCGTGGGCCGGCCTGCTGCGCGAGCGCCGCAGCGAACCCACCGACGAGGAACGACGGCAGGACGCATGGCTGTCGAACCCCAAGCTCAACCCGGGCTCGGAGCCGAATGCGACGCCGACCGACGGCTCCGACGACGAAGGGGGGCGGTGACCGTGGCCATGCTCGAGGTCGAACACCTGCGCAAGTCGTTCGGCGGACTGACCGCCACCAACGACGTCAGCTTCGAGGTCGAGGCCGGCGAGATCGTCTCGATCATCGGTCCGAACGGCGCGGGGAAGAGCACGATCTTCAACCTGATCACCGGCGTCTACCGCCCCGACGGCGGCGACATCCGCTTCGAGGGGCGATCGATCGTCGGCAAGAAGCCGAACCAGATCGTCGACCTGGGGATCGCGCGCACCTTCCAGAACCTGCGCCTCTTCACGCACCTGTCCGTGCTGGAGAACGTGCTCGTGTCGCAGCACCACAAGCTCCGGAGCAACTGGCTGTCGGCGGTCCTCCGGACGCCCGGCTACCGGCGCCAGGAGCGCGCGGTGCGGGAGCTGGCCACCGAGAAGCTCGCCTTCTTCGGACCGCGGCTCATGAGCTTCCGGCTCAACCAACCCGTCCTGGTGCTCTCCTACGCCAACCGGCGCCGCACCGAGATGGCGCGAGCGATGGCCACCGGCGCGAAACTGCTCCTGCTCGACGAGCCGAGCGCCGGGATGAACCCCAAGGAGACGCGCGAGATCACGCAGATCATCCGCCGGATGCGCGACGAGGGGGGCTACACGATCGTGCTCGTCGAGCACAAGATGGGGCTGGTCGGTGAGATCAGCGACCGGGTGGTCGTGCTGGACTACGGTCAGAAGATCGCCGAGGGCGACTACCAGACCGTCGTCAACGACCCGAAGGTCATCGAGGCCTACCTCGGCAAGAAGGCCGAGGACGACGACCCGGATCCGCTGGCCGAGACCGGCGCGAGCGACGGGAGCGTGGCGTGATGGACGGACGCGAGCCGCTCCTGGAGCTCAAGAAGGTCACGACCCACTACGGCCCCATCCGGGTGCTGAACGAGGTCGACATGGTGATCTACCCGGGCGAGATGGTCTGCTTGCTCGGCGGCAACGCGTCGGGCAAGTCGACGACGCTGAAGACGATCCTCGGGCTCGTCGGCGTCTCCGAAGGGGCCATGACGTTCCGTGGCGAGCGCGCGGACACCCTCACGACCGCCCAGCGCATCGAACGCGGGATGGCCGTCGTGCCCGAGAACCGGCGCATCTTCCCCAAGATGACGGTGCGCGAGAACCTCGAGATGGGCGCCTACCTGCGGAACGATCGTAAGGCCATCGGCGAGGACCTCGAGTACGTGTTCGAGCTGTTCCCGCGGCTCTCCGAACGCCTCGACCAGATGGGGGGGACCATGTCGGGCGGCGAGCAGCAGATGCTCGCGATGGGGCGCGCGCTGATGAGCCGCCCCAAGCTGATCCTGATGGACGAACCCTCGATGGGGCTCGCGCCGCTCTTCGTGGCGCGCATCTTCGAGATCATCAAGCAGGTGAACGAGCGCGGCATCAGCGTGTTCGTCGTCGAGCAGAACGCCAACGTCGCGCTCTCGATCGCCGACCGCGGCTACGTGCTGCAGACCGGCGAGGTGGTCCTGTCGGGTCCGGCCAAGGAGCTGCTGACGAACGAGGCGATGAAGCGGGCGTATTTGGGCGAAGTCTAGGCGCGGCGGGACGGCGCGGGGCTCCGCCCCGGCGCCTGCGCCGCGTTGCGGTCGCTTCGTGACCGCCGCGGTTTGCGACCGCCGCGGTTTGCGACCGCCGTGCTTCGCGACCGCTGCGCTTCGCGACCGGCGCGCTTCGCGACCGGCGCAATGCGCGACCGCCGCGGTTCGCGATCGAAACGTGTCGCGACCGCTGCGCTTCGCGACCAGGGCCGCTACGGGGTCTTGGCGGCGTCCAGCAGTTCCTGGACGGTGACGAGCTTGACGCGCGGGCGCCCCTCGGCGGCGCCGGCCGTGGTCTCGACCTCGTCGATGCGGCGCCAGCCGTCGCGGTCCAGCACCGTGACGCCGCGGCCCTGGAGCAGCGCGTCGACCGCTTCCGGGCGGGCGTCGTCGGGGTCGATCGGGCGTATGGAGTCCTCGAGGAGCGACTGGGCCGTCTCGACGGCGTCGGGCTTGTTCGTGCCGATCACGCCCGAGGGGCCGCGCTTGATCCAGCCCGCCACGTAGACGCCCGGCAGCGTGGCCCCGTCGGAGCCGATCACGCGGCCCCGTTCGTTGGGCACGACCGCCTTGCGCTCGTCGAAGGGGAAGCCGGGCAAGCCGCGCCCGCGGTACCCCACCGAACGCAATACGAGCGAGGCCGGTAGGCGCTCGGAGACGCCGGTGCCATCGGCGCCGATCACGCCGTTGGGGCGTTCGACGAGCTTGTTCCGTTCCAGCACGATCGCGCCGACCCGGCTGCCCGAGGCGTCCGGCTCGATGGCGCGCGGCGAGCGCAGGAAGCGCAGGTACACGCGGCGACGCTTGCCCGCCAGCGGCCGCGACGCGAAGCCTTCGAGGACCTCGAGGTTGCGCAGCGCCGCCTTGTCGTCCGCGATCGCCGCGCGGCTCGCGAGCATCACGTCCATCTCGGCCGGGTCCACCACGACGTCGGCGTCCTCGAGCTCGCCGAACTCACGCAGCTCCTTCGTCGTCCACTTCGCCTCGGCCGGGCCGCGGCGACCGAGCACGACGATGTCGGTCACCTGCGAGCCGGCGAGCGCGACGGCCGCATGGCGGGCGATGTCCGAGGACGCGAGCTCGGCCGGCGTCTTGGCGAGCAGGCGGGCCACGTCCACCGCGACGTTGCCGACGCCGACGACGTACGCCCAGCCGCGGTCGAGCGGGGGGTCGAGGTCGGTGAGGTCGGGGTGCCCGTTGTACCAACCGACGAAGTCGGTGGCCGACAGGCTTCCGAACAGGTCTTCGCCCGGGATCCCCAGCCGTCGGTCGCCGGCGGCGCCGTAGGCCAGCACGGTCGCGTGGTAGTGCCGCGCGAGGTCGTCGGCCGAGAGCTCGCGCCCGACCTCGACGCCCCCCAGGAAGCGCACCCGCGGGTCGTCGAGCAGGCGCTCGAAGACGCGCGTGACCGCCTTGATCTTCTGGTGGTCGGGGGCCACGCCGTAGCGCACGAGCCCGAAGGGGGCGGGCAGGCGGTCGATCACGTCCACGCGCACGTCCTCGCGCTGCTTCAGCAGCGCCTCGGTGGCGTAGAAGCCGGCCGGGCCGGCGCCGACGACGGCAACGCGCAGGGGAAGGTCCATGCGCCGTTCTACCACGCGGTCTTCGTGGCATCGGCCCCGTCCCCGTCGACGCTCGCGCGCCCGCCGACCGGCAGGCGGGGACCGCACCGCCGGCGGGCCGCGTCGCCCTGCGCGGCTCCTGGTAGGCTGCGCGGCCATGGAGGCATCGCCCGAGCGCCGCCCGGCGCCCTTCCCCTTGCGCGTCCAGAAGTTCGGCGGCACCAGCGTCGGCGACGTCGAGCGCATCCGCAAGGTGGCCAAGCGCATCGAACGCACGGTCGCCGAGGGCGCCAAGGTCTGCGTGACCGTCAGCGCCATGGGGCACACGACCGACCGACTCGTCGCCTCCGCCCGCGAGATCACGCCGCGCCCCGATCGCCGCGAGCTCGACCACCTGATGGCGACCGGTGAGCAGGTCTCGATGGCGCTCGTCGCCCTCGCGCTCCAGCACCTCGGCGTGCGGGCGCGCTCCTTCACGGGTGCGCAGGCGGGGTTCCGCACGAACGGCGCCTTCGGCTCGGCGCGCATCGTGCGGGTCGACCCCGCGCGCCTGCTCGCCGCCTTCGAGGAGGTCGACGTGTGCGTGGTTGCCGGGTTCCAAGGCGTCGACGCGGACGGCGAGGTCACCACCCTCGGGCGCGGCGGCTCGGACACGACCGCGGTGGCGCTCGCGGCCGCGCTCGGCGCCGAGGAGTGCGAGATCTTCACCGATACCGACGGCGTCTTCACCACCGACCCGCACCAGGTGCCGTCCGCGACCAAGCTGGAGCGCATCGACTACGACGCCATGCTCGAGCTCGCCGCGCTCGGCGCCCGCGTGCTCCACCCTCGGAGCGTCTGGTACGCGCGCCGGTACGGCGTGCGCATCCACGTGCGCTCGTCGTTCGGCTACCAACCGGGCACGATCGTGACCCGGATCCCCCCCGAGGAGGCTCGGATGGACACCGATCGCCCCGTCACCGGCGTAGCGCTGGACGACGACCACGCGCGCATCGACTTGCTCGGCGTACCCGACCGACCGGGCGTCGCCGCCCGCGTCTTCGGGGCGCTCGGCGCCGCCGGCGTGTCGGCCGACATGATCATCCAAGGGGTCCGCGGCGCCGGCGACAGCCGCCAGCAGATGGCCTTCACCGTGCCGCTCGACATGGCCGACGAGGCGCTCGACGCGGTGGCGCCGGTGATGCGGGACCTGGGTGCCGAGGCGACGCTCGACCGCGACGTGGCCAAGCTCTCGATCGTCGGGGTCGCGATCGGATCGACGCCGGGCATCGCCGCGCGCTTCTTCGAAGCCGTGGCGGCTGCCGGCGCGAACATCGAGATGATCGCCACGAGCGAGGTGCGCATCTCGGTCGCGATCCCCGCGAAGCTCGCGCAGGAAGCGCTTCGGGCGGTGCATGCCGCCTTCGAGCTCGACCGTCCGATCGAGCCGACCGCGGCCGATCGCCCGGGCGCGTGAGGGCCGAGCGTCTGGAACAGGTGTTCGTAGGGCGACGAGGCGGACGCATCGAATTGCGGCTCGTGCTCGAGGCCGCCTCGGGCGCCCGCACCCGCACGACGCTCCTCGCGCCCGGCGCCGCGCCCGACGAGGCCGTCCGCTGGGCGGGGCGCGCGTTGGCGCGCGCCGGCGAAGTGCGCGACGTGGACCGCGTGCGTCTGCGGGTGGAGCGCGGCGGGGTGCTGGTCGACGACGCCGGGCTCGCCCGCCGGCTCGTCGAGGCCTTCCGCGCCGAGCGGCGCGCCGAGGACCAGGCGTGAGCCGCGCGCCCGTCAAGCTTGCCACGCTCGCCTACGTGCGCCGTGGCGACCGCACGCTGATGATCCGCCGCGACAAGCGGCCGGACGATCCGCACTTCGGCAAGTGGAACGGCCTCGGGGGCAAGTTCGAGCCGGGCGAGTCGCCCGAGGCCTGCCTGCGCCGCGAGGTGCTCGAGGAGTCCGGGCTCGAGGTCGTGCGCGCCGACCTCAAGGGCTTCCTCACCTGGCCGGCGTTCGACGGCACGCACGACTGGTACGCGTTCTGTTTCGTCGTCACCGAGACGCGCGGCGAGCTGCACCCCGACCCCGCCGAGGGGAGCCTGCATTGGGTGCCGACGGCCGAGGTGCCGGCGCTCGCGCTGTGGGAGGGCGACCGCGTCTTCCTGCCGTGGCTCGATCGTCCGGGGACCTTCAGCGCGACGTTCCGATACCAGGACGGTCGCCTCGTGGACCACGAGGCGACCTTCTACCCGCCGGGCGCTTGACGCCGCCGCCCCGAGGCGGGCTCAGCCGAGCGTGCGCATCCGTTCTTGGTCGACCAGGTCGACCAGCTGCTGTGCGAGCCGCACGTCGCCCTGCATCCGCAGTCGACCGGTCATGAAGGCCAGGCTCGGCGCCAGTTCGCCGCGGAAGAGCGCCACGAGGTCCTCGTCGGTCATCGCGAGCGTCAGGTCGGGCGCCTCGGCGCGGCCGGCGACGGTGGTCACCGTGCCCCCTTCGATCACCTGGTAGGTCGGTTCGGCGAGGTCGTATTGGACGACGGCGCGCAGGTCGCCGGCGCGGGTGCCGTCGAACGCTTCGGGTAGTCTCTCGAGCAGTTGCCGTGCGGTCATGGAGCAGGGTACGCCGAAGGATCGGGTGGGCGTGGTACCGTCCGCCCCCGGAGGCTTCATGGAGTACGCATTGTCGGAGGACCTGCAGGATCTGCAGCGGGCCGTCCGAGCGTTCGCGCAACGCGAGCTGGCGCCGCACGCGGCGGAGCTCGATCGCCATCCGCGGTTCCCCTGGCCGACGCTCCGCAAGATGGGCGAGATGGGGCTCCTCGGGGTGATGACCCCCGAGGCGTACGGGGGGCTGGGGCTCGGTCAGCTGGCGCTCGCGGTGCTGCTCGAGGAGGTGGCCGCCGTCGACGCGTCGCACGCCGTGATCGCCTCGGTCACGAACGGACTGCCGCAGTCGCTCCTGCTCGAGCACGGCAGCGATGCCCAGAAGGAGCGCTGGCTCGAGAAGCTCGCGACCGGAGCGTGGATCGGAGCGTTCTGCCTCACCGAACCGCAGGCGGGCAGCGATGCGGCCGCGCTGACGACCCGGGCGACGCGGGTCGACGGTGGGTACGTGCTCGAGGGCACCAAGGCCTGGATCACCTCGGGCGGCGAGGCGCAGCTCTACCTGGTGCTCGCGAAGACCGACCCGGCGGCGGGGGCGCGCGGCATGAGCGCGTTCTTCGTGGAGAAGGGCGCCGAGGGGATGTCCTTCGGTCCGCCGGAGCGCAAGCTGGGGCAGCACGCGGCGATCACGACCAGCGTGCGCTTCGACGGGGCCTTCGTCCCCGAGGACCAGCGCCTGGGAGCCGAGGGCCAGGGCTTCGTCATGGCGATGGGTTCGCTCGACGGCGGGCGGATCGGGATCGCGGCGCTCGCGGTCGGCGTGGCGCGCGCCGCCTTCGAGGCCGCCGTGCGCTACGCCGGCGAGCGCCACGCCTTCGGGCAGGCGATCCGCGAGTACCAGGGGATCTCGTTCAAGCTCGCCGACATGGCGACCCGACTCGAGGCCGCCCGGCTGCTGGTCCACAAGGCGGCCTGGCTCAAGGACCGCGGGTACCGCGTGACCATGGAGGCGAGCATGGCCAAACTGTTCGCGTCCGAAGCGGCGGTGGCGATCACGGACGCGGCCGTGCAGGTCTTCGGCGGCTACGGGTACTCGGCCGAGTACCCGGTCGAGCGGTACCTGCGCGACGCGCGCGTGACCACGATCTACGAGGGAACGTCCGAGATCCAGCGGATCGTCATCGAGCGGCAGTTGCGGCGCGAGTTCGATCGGTGAAGCGGGGCGTCTCTGGGCCGGGCCAAGATCCGCCCGGCCCAGAGACGCATGCGATACTGCGGGGTCGCGCCCCGTCGCCGACGCCACCCGCGGGCGGCGCGGCGCAGCGGCGCCCGGAGGACCCCGAATGACCATCGTCACGTTCGTCAAGCATGTGCCCGACGCGGAAGCGCGGCTGCGCGCCGGGCCCGAAGGGATCGACCTCGACGGCGCCGGCTTCGCCCTCGACGGGATGGACGAGTACGGCGTCGAGCAGGCGCTGCGGCTCAAGGAGGCGGGCCTCGCCGAGGAGGTCGTCGCGCTGGCTCTCGGCCCCGCCCGCGTGGAGGCGGCGCTGCGCTCGGCGCTCGCGCTCGGCGCGGACCGCGCCGTGCTGCTCGAGACCGAAGCCGACCTCGATCCGCTCGCCCAGGCGCCGGCGCTCGCCGACGCGGTGCGCGAGGCGGGAGCCCGACTCGTGCTCGTCGGCGGCAAACAGGCCGACTGGGACAGCGCCGCGCTCGGGCCCGCGCTCGCCGAAGCCCTCGGCTGGCCGCTGCTCGACTGGGCCACGGAGCTGAAGATCGAGGGCGACGAGGTCGTGGCCGTCCACGATGCGGACGACGGGAACGCCACCTGGCGGGCATCGCTCCCGGTCGTCGCGACCACCCAGCAGGGGCTGAACGAACCGCGCTACCCGACCCTGCCGAACATCATGAAGGCCAAGCGCAAGCCGCTCGAGCGCCGCGTCCTCGAGGACGCGACGTCCACCGTCGCCACCGTCCGCGTCGAGTTACCGTCGCGCGCCCGCCGCGGCGTGATGCTCGACGGCGACGTCGACGTGGCCGCCCGCGAGCTCGCCCGTCGCCTCCGCGACGAGGCGAAGGTCCTGTGAGGTCCCGACCATGCTGCTGATCGTCCTCGACCACTCCGCCGGCGTGCCGCGGCGCGCCTCGTTCGAACTCGTCAGCGCCGGGCGGCACCTCGCCGAGGCCCTCGGCGTGCCGTTGGCCGGCCTGGTCCTCGGCGACGGACCGGACGGCGACGCTGCGGCCGCCGCGCTCGCCGGGTTCGTTCCGACCCTCTATCATGTCGCCGATCCGATGCTCGCGCACGGCGGCCACGAGGCGCGCACGCGCGCCGTCGCCGACGTGGCGGGCGCCAAAGGCGCCCGAGCGATCCTGCTGGTCGCCAACCGCAGCGGCCAGGCGGTCGCGCCGCGCGTCGCGCTGCGGCTCGGTGGGGCGCTGCTCGAGGACGCCACCGAGGTGCGCGTCGAGGACGGCGCGGTCGTCGCCGAACGCCTCACCTACCTGTCGCGGGCGGTCGCGACCGTGCGCGCGTTGGCCGAACCCGTCGTCGTCAGCGTGAAGCCGGGTGCGTACCCGGTGGCGGACCGGGCCGAGGCGGACGGGGCCGTCGAGTCGGTGGCGGTCGCCTTCGAGGCGAGCGACGCGGCCGCGAAGGTCCAGCCGGCGGAGCGTGCGACCCGAGCGCGGGTGGCGCTCGAGGAGGCGGACGTCGTCGTCTGCGGGGGACGCGGGTTGGGCGACGCGGCCGCCTTCGAGGCGCACGCCGTCGGGCTGGCGGACGACCTGGGCGGCGCGGTCGCCGCCACCCGCGCCGTCGTCGACGCCGGTTGGCGACCGTACGGCGAGCAGGTCGGGCAGACGGGCAAGAGCGTCGCGCCCAAGCTGTACTTCGGCTTGGCGCTGTCGGGCGCCGTCCAGCACCTGTCCGGCATGAACCGCTCGGGAGTCATCGTCGCGGTGAACAAGGACGCCGACGCGCCGATTTTCAAGGTGGCCGACTACGGCATCGTCGGCGACGTGCGTGCGGTGGTGCCGGCGCTGCGCGACGCGCTGAAGGCCCTGGATTGAGCGATCGCGTGCCCGGCGCCACGCCGGTCGCCGTCCGCCGTGCCGCGCGCGGCGACCTGGACGCGCTCGTGCGCCTCGAGGAGGCGTTCCCGGGCGATCGGGTGTCGCGCGCCTCCTTCGCGCGCTTCCTCGAGAGCGCCACGGCCGACGTGTGGGTGGCGGAGCTCGCGGGTGTCGTCGTCGGCGACGCGATCGTCACGTACCGGCGCGGCTTCCACGGGGCGCGCCTGTACTCGCTGGTCACCGATCCGCGCCATCGCGGCCGGGGCGTCGCGCGCGCCCTGCTCGACGCCGCCGAGGCGGCCGCGGTGGAGCGCGGCTGCGTCTCGATGCGCTTGGAAGTGCGGGTCGACAACGTCGCCGCCATCGGGCTCTACGAGCGCCGCGGCTACGAAGTCGTCGGCGTGACCGACGACTTCTACGAGGACGGCAGCGACGCGTTGCGGATGCGCAAGCGCCTGCGCGCCGACGCCGCTCGGCTGCTCACGGTGCCGTACCAGCCGCAGTCGCTCGAGTTCACGTGCGGGCCGGCGTGCCTGCAGATGGCGATGCGTTCGCTGGGGCATCCGACGCCGCTCGGACCGGCCGAGGAGCTCGCGCTCTGGCGCGAGGCGACGACCGTCTTCATGCTCGCCGGCCACGGCGGGACGAGCGCGCACGGACTGGCGGTCGCGGCGCTGCGGCGCGGCTTCGACGCCGAGGTGTGGATCGATCGCCGCGACGTGCCCTTCCTCGACACCGTCCGCGACCCGACGAAGAAGGAAGTGATCGCGCTCGCCCACGCCGGCTTCCTCGACGAGTTCGAGCGCCTCGGAGGCCGCGAGCGCGTCGGCGAGTTCGGTCCGGCCGACGTCGAAGCGCAGCTGCGGGCGGGTCGAGTGCCGCTGGTGCTCGTCTCGAACGCGCGCCTGCACGCCGAGCGGGTGCCGCACTGGGTGGTCGCGACCGGTTGGGACGTCGACCACCTGTACCTGCACGACCCGCTCGTGCCCGAAGGCGGGGACCGCGCCGACGGCGTGCACCTGCCCCTGCGGCGCGGCGACTTCGCCGGCGTCGCGCGCTACGGCCGCTCGCGCCACCGCGCGATGGTCGTCGTGGGGCGCAAGCGTCGCAGGCGCGCTCAGCCGACCAGGTGAGCGAGCGCCGAGGGGCCCTCGGCCAGGTACCGCACCACCTCGGTGTAGATCTCCGGGTTCGCCTGGTCCTCCTCGGTGGCGGCGATCGTCGGGTTGTCGTTCACCTCGATGACGGTGAACTCGCCGTCGATCTCCTTGAGGTCGACGCCGTGGAGGCTGTTCGAGATCGCGTTCGAGGCGGCGAGCGCCACGGCGATCAGCTTCTCGGGGGCCTCGTCGCGCGGGATGCCCCGGGTGACCGCGGCTTCGCCCTCGCCGCCGCGCTGCATCACCTTCCAGCGGTCGGCGGCGAAGCGGTACTCGACCACCGCGAGCACCTTGCCGTGCAAGGTGATCACCCGCCAGTCGAAGGCGGACGGCAGGTACTGCTGCACCACGATGCGGTCGGCGCGCCGCAGGAAGCGTTTGCCCACCCGCACGAACTCCTCGGGCGTGGTGGCCTTGTCGACGTACGCCGAGAACGACGAGTTGGGCGCTTTGAGCACGAGCGGCGTCCCGAGCTGCTCGAACAGCGCAGCCGCGTCGGCGGTGGTCACCGATTTCTCGTCGAGGAAGCGCGTCTCCGGGAGCGGCACGTTCGCGAGCTGCAGCCGCCGGTACATGTTCACCTTGTCGCAGCAGACGCGGATCGCCTCGGACGTGTCGAGGACGCGCTTGCCCATGAGCTCGGCCCACCGCGCCACCACGTAGGAGGTGTTGAGCGGGTCGGTGAGCGAGCGGATGAGGACCGCGTCGTACTGGGCGAGGTACTTGAGCTCGTTCTTGAAGACGAAGTCGAGCTCGTGCCCGAGCTCGAAGGCGGCGAGCCGAAAGTTGGTCAGGGCGGTCAACTCGACCGCGGAGCGGATCGTGTAGCGCTCCGTGAAGATCGCTAGCCGCGCCACGAGCCCGCCTCCTCGAGCACGCGCCGTTCGTCGGCGGTGAGCGCCTTGTAGGGGAGCGGCTCGATGCCGGAGAAGTGGTAGGCGTCGCGCGAGACGATGACGCGCACCTTCATCAGCGGGATGCGGAAGGCGGCCCAGACGTCGGCCGCGAAGGTCGCGTACTCGGCGACCGGGGTCGTCCCCAGGACGATCCGCACGACGTCGATGCGGCAGTCGTCGGGAAGCGCCTGGCACAGCACCGGGTACTTGCCGGTGTAGGTCAGTCCGTTGCGGCGCGAGGCGATCGCCGCCGCGTCGGCGAGCAGTTCGCCGCGGCTCGAGAACGGGTTGACGGGGTACGCGAGCAGTGGGGGCGCCGGCCAGCGGTCGGTCACCAACTGGGCGTCCGGCACCGGCAAGCCGGCGCGTCGAGCCACCTCCAGGGCGATCGGTACCACGTACGCGTCGAGGCACTCGGCGGCGGTGGGCACGACGGTCTCGCCGCGCTGCTCGGCGTCGAGCGAGGCGTAGTACCCGTGGGTGAGGTAGGTGTAATCGCCGGTCAGGTTGGCGCGGACCGGCGCCGTGGGGGCGATGCCCCACGACGCCGGCGCGCGCAGCGGATCGAGCTCGAGCCAGCGATCGCCGCGGACGGCGGTGGCGGCCCGTGAAGAAGCGTTCAGGCCCAAGGCACCGCGCCGAGCGCGGCGACGCCCGGGAGCGTGCGCCCCTCCAGGTACTCGAGCGAGGCGCCGCCGCCGGTGCTGACGTGCTCGATGCGGTCGGCCAGGCCGGCCTTGGTGATGGCGGAGACCGAGTCCCCGCCGCCCACGACGCTCATCGAGCCCGAGGCGGCGACCGCTTCGGCGATCGCGCGCGTGCCCGCGTCGAACGGCGGCACCTCGAACACGCCCAGCGGCCCGTTCCACAGGATCGTGGCGGCGCCGGCGAGCGCGTCGCGGAAGTCGGCGATGGCCTTGGGTCCGATGTCGAAGCCCTTGAGATCGTCAGGGATCGCGTCCGTCGGATGCACGCTGGTCTCCACGCCGGGCTTGACCTCTTCGGCGCAGTGGGTGTCCACCGGGAGGACGATCGGCACCTTGCGCGCCTCGGCCTTCGCGAGCAGTTGGCGGGCCAGGTCGAGCAGGTCGTCTTCGACGAGCGAACCGCCGACGCGTCCCCCCTGGGCCTTGACGAAGGTGAAGGCCATCGCGCCGCCGATCACCAGCGAGTCGGCCACGTCGAGCAGGCGCTCGATGACGCCGAGCTTGTCGGAGACCTTGGCGCCGCCGAGCACGACCACGAACGGCCGCTCCGGGGCGTCGACGAGGCCGCCGAGGACCTCGAGCTCGCGCTCCATGAGGCGCCCCGCGACCGAGGGCAGCAGCCGCGCGATCCCCTCGGTGCTGGCGTGCGCCCGGTGGGCGGCGCCGAAGGCGTCGTTGACGAAGGCGTCGGCGTAGCCGGCCAGGACGCGCGCCAGCGCCGCGTCGTTCTTGGTCTCGCGCGGGTCGAAGCGGGTGTTCTCGAGCAGCGTGACCGAACCTTCGGGCGCATCGGCGACGAACGCCGCCTGTTCCGGCGCCGCGGGGCCGTCGGTGGCGAGGTAGCGGACCTCGCGGCCGAGCAGCTCACCCAGGCGCGCGGCGACCGGCGCGAGCCGCGCCGCGTCGTCCGGACCCTTGGGGCGGCCGAGGTGGCTGGCGAGCACGAGCGTGCAGCCACGCTCCAGCAGTTCGTTGAGGGTGGGCAGCGTCGCCCGGATGCGGGTGTCGTCGCCGATCACGCCCCCCTTTAGGGGGACGTTGAGATCGACGCGGACGAACACCCGCTTGCCGTCGAGCGGCGCTCCGTCGAGCGTGGGGAACGCGGGCACGTTCTACCTCAGCGCCGTTCGGCCATCAGCTCGAGCAGGTCGACCATGCGCGCGCTGTAGCCCCACTCGTTGTCGTACCAGGAGAAGAACTTGAGCATCCGCCCCATGGTTTTGGTCAGGCTGGCGTCGAAGATCGCCGAGTGCGGGTCGCCGACGATGTCGGAACTCACGAGAGGCTCCTCCGTGTACCGAACGATCCCCTTGAGCGGGCCCTCGGCGGCCGCCTTGAGCGCCGCGTTGACCTCGTCCTTGGTCACGTCGCGCTTCATGATCGCGGTGACGTCGGAGAGCGATCCGGTGGGGGTGGGCACGCGCACGGCGAGGCCGTCGAAGATGCCGTTCAGGTTGGGCAGCACCTTGCCGACCGCCTTGGCGGCGCCGGTCGTGGTGGGGATGATGTTCGCCGCCGCGGTGCGGGCGCGCCGCAGGTCGCGGTGCGGGCCGTCGAGCACGTTCTGGTCGTTGGTGTAGCTGTGGATGGTGGTCATCATCGCCTGCTCGATGCCGAAGGTCTCGTCGAGCACCTTCATGATCGCCGCGAGCGAGTTGGTCGTGCAGCTGGCGTTCGAGACGACCACGTCCTTGGACGCGTCGTAGCTCGCCTCGTTGACGCCCATCATGATGTCGGCGTCCGCGTCGGGGGAGGGGGCGCTGATCAAGACCCGCTTGGCACCGGCCTCGAGGTGCTTCGCGGCCGCGGCGCGCTTGGTGAAGATGCCGGTCGATTCGACGACGATGTCGACGCCGTGCTCGCCCCAGGGGATCTGGTCGGGCTCGCGGATCGCGGTCACCACGACGCGCTTGCCGTCGACGATCATCCCTTCGTCGTCGTGGCTCACGTCGCCGTCGAAGCGCCCGTAGGACGTGTCGTACTTGAGCAGGTGCGCGAGGGTCTTGGTATCGGTCAGGTCGTTCACGAGGACGATCTCGAGCCCTCGGGCGTGGGCGATGCGGAAGATCTGACGGCCGATGCGACCGAACCCGTTGATGCCGATCTTCATGACGTGCCTCCTGGCTGGCTGCGCTCGAGGACGCGCGCGCGCGTCCGGGCGGCCTCGAAGAGTCTACCGCACCGACCCTTCCGTCCCGTCCCAAACGTGCCCGGCGGGTCGGGCAGGGCACGCGACCGGCCCGATCCGGTCGACGGCTTCAGTCGACGCGCCGCAGGGCGATGCTCAGCGGGCTCCCTCCGAGCTCGGTCGAGATCCGGAACGCCTCCCCCTCGAGGTCGCCCTCGCGCACGTCGGTGGCCAGCACCTCGGCGGCGAGCGCGGCGCGGTGTTCGGCGAGCGCTTCGGCGGCTTCCGCCCCCTCGGCCGCGAGCGCCAGCGCGATCCGGTCCGACACCTCCAGGCCCGCCTGCTTGCGGGCGTCTTGGACCAAGCGCACCGCGTCGCGCATCAGACCCTCGCGGCGCAACTCGGGCGTGAGCTCGGTGCGCAGCGCGGCGAGGTACCCCTTCTCCTCGACCGCCGCGTAGCCGTCCGGGCTGCGCGCGTCGAGCAGCAGCTCGTCGGGCGCGAGCGCGACCGCGCCGCCCTCGAGGTCGAGCTCGAAGGGCCGCCCCTCCGCGACCGCCGCCGCCACGGCGCGCCCGTCGATCGTCGCGAGCGCCGCGCGGATCTCGGGGATCCGCTTGCCGAGCCTCCGGCCGACCACCGGCAGGTTCGGTTTGACGGCGTAGTCGACGAAGGCGGCCGTCGGCTCGAGGTAGCGCACGGCCTTGACGTTCAGCTCGTCGCGCAGTGCGTCCTCGAGCCGCTTCAGGCCCTCCAGGTCGCTGGCGTTCGGCACCCGCACCAGGACCTCGGGCAGCGGCTGCCGCACCTTGTGGCCCGACGCCGCGCGCGCGGCGCGGCCCAGCTCGACGATCCGCTGGAGCGTGCGCATGTCGCGCAGCAGCGCCTCGTCGATCGCCGCCGCGTCGGCCTCGGGCCATGCGCACAAGTGGACGCTGGCCGGGGCCGCCGGGTCGCGGCGTGCGACCAGGTTGCGGTAGAGCGCCTCGGAGACGAAGGGCGCGAGCGGCGCCATGGTCTTCGCGACGGTCACGAGCGCTTCGTGCAGCGTCGCGTAGGCGGCGAGCGCGTCGGCGGCGCCGTCGCCCTTCCAGAAGCGGCGCCGGTTGCGGCGCACGTACCAGTTCGAGATCTCGTCCACCACGACGTCGCGGATGCGGCGCGCGGCGCCCGTGGCGTCGAAGCCCTCGAGGTCGGCGGTCACGTCGCGCACGAGGGCGTGCACGCGCGCGTGCAGCCAGCGGTCCATGAGCGGTCGCTCCGCAGGTGGCGGCGCCGCCCCCAGATCGGGGCGGTCGAGGTTGGCGTACATCACGAAGAAGGCGTAGGTGTTCCAGAGGGTCATGAACACGTCGCGCAGCGTCTCCTCGACCAGCCCCTGCGAGAAGCGTTTGGTGGCTTCGGGCGGGCTCGAGGCGAACAGGTACCAGCGCAACGCGTCGGCGCCCTGAGCGTTCAGCACGGTCCAGGGGTCGACCACGTTGCCCTTGGACTTCGACATCTTCTCGCCCTGCTCGTCGACGATGTGGCCCAGGACGATCACGTTCTTGAAGGCGCTCGTCGTGCCGGCGAGGTGGTGCAGCGGCCCGGGCGCGCGGCCCTCGTCGCCGGCGTCGGTGAGCAGCGTGCCGAGTGCGTGGAGGCTGTAGAACCAGCCGCGGGTCTGGTCGATCGCCTCGCAGATGTAGTCGGCGGGGAAGTGGTTCGCGAGCGCTTCGGCGGCCCCCTCGGGCGAGTCCGCGCCGCGGTAGTGCCACTGGGCGTAGGGCATCGCGCCGGACTCGAACCAGACGTCCACCGTGTAGGGCACCCGCCGGAAGGTCTTGCCGCGCTGCGTGAGCACGACGTCGTCGACCGCGGGGCGGTGCAGGTCGAGCCCGGTGAGGTCGCGGCCCGCGAGCGTCGACAGCTCGGCGACGCTGCCGACGACGATCGTGTCGCCGTCCTCGGCCCGCCACACGGGCATCGGCGCACCCCAGTAGCGCTCGCGCGAGAGCGCCCAGTCGACGTTGTTCTCGAGCCATTTGCCGAAGCGCCCGGTGCGGACGTGGTCCGGGTGCCAGCCGATCTGGTCGTTGGTCGCGAGCAGCCGGTCCTTGAGGTGGCTGGTGCGGATGTACCAGCTCTTCTTCGCGACGTTCATCAGCGGCACGCCGTCGCGCCAGTTGAACGGGTACGTGTGCCGGATGGTGGCGTGGTGGTACATCGCCCCGGCCGCCTCCAGGTCCGCGATGATCGCAGCGTCCGCGTCCTTGAACCAGGTCCCGGCGTACGGGCCGGCGCCCTCCGGCGCGCCTTCGAGCGCGACCTCGGGCATCACGTGGCCGGTGAGGTCCACCGACCAGCGCGTCGGTAACCCGTGCCGTCGGCCGACCTCCAGGTCGCCGTACGCCGGGGCGAGGTGCACGATCCCGGTGCCGTCGTCGAGCGTGACGAAGTCGTCGGCCACGACCCGCCAGCCGACCAGGTCGGGGGCGTCGGCCTCGTCGGGGCGGCCGCGCAGCAGGGGTTGGTACCGGGCCCCGACCAGATCGCTGCCGGGGCAGGTGGCGAGGACCTCGTGGGGGACGCCGTCGAAGACCGTGCCGACCAGCGCTTCGGCCAGGAGGAACGCACGCGTGGCGCCGTCCGGCGTGGCCTTGCGCGCCGGTCCGCGCACCAGCGCGTACGTGGCGTCGGGGAGGACCGCCAGTCCGGTGTTCGCGGCGAGCGTCCAGGGCGTCGTGGTCCACGCCAGGAAGGCGACGTCGGCATCGGGCGCGACCGGCAGCCCGCGGGCGGCGAGGTCCGTGGCGACGGCCGGGAAGGCGGGGTAGATGCTGGGGTCGGGGACGTCCTCGCGGTACCCGAGCGAGACCTCGTGCGACGCGAGCGTCGTGTTCGAGGACGGCGAGTGCCACGTGACCTTGTAATCCTCGGTGAGCAGCCCGCGGTCCCACAGCTCCTTCATCACCCACCAGCACGACTCGACGTACCCGGGGTCGTAGGTGACGTACGCATCGTCCAGGTCGACCCAGTACCCGATGCGTTCGGTCATCTCGTTCCAGTCCTGGATGTTCTCGAACACGTAGGCGCGGCACAGGGCGTTGAAGGCCGCGATGCCGTAGTCCTCGACCTCCTGCTTGCTCTTGAAGCCGAGGCGCTGCTCGATGGCGATCTCGACCGGCAGGCCATGGGTGTCCCAGCCCCCCTTGCGGGTGACGTGGAAGCCCTGCATGGTCTTGAAGCGCGGGAACAGGTCCTTGAAGGCGCGGCTGATCACGTGGTGCACGCCCGGCTTGCCGTTCGCGGTGGGGGGGCCCTCGTAGAACACCCAGTTGCCCCTGGGGGCGTCCTTGCTCAGCGTCGCCCGGAACACGTCGGCGGCGCGCCAGAAGGCGAGGATCTCGCGCTCCAGGTCGGGGAAGCGAACGTCGGCCTGGACGGGCTCGAACGGTAGGTCGGTGCGGTCGGGACCGGACGGACTCGGGTCGGACATCGGGGCTCCCTGCCACGCGCGGCGCATCGGTGCGGGACGGTGCCCCGCGCGGTCGCGTCGGGGCGCCGTGGGAGCGCGGTACCACCCGACTTCGCCGGTCGCGATGGACCGGCCTCGAGCCACCACGACGCGCCCGAAGGGCGTGCGTGAAGGCGGCGACGCGATGACGGGCGTCGACCGGTGCACCTACTGACGCCGACGCTCCTGATGGAGGGCGGTGCGTTGGGCGCACGGGCTCGGGGAGGATCTTCCGCGACCGGCCGACCACCGGGCTCGCACCGTCCCCGGCTCGCTGGGGGGGCTCGCGATCGCGTACTCGTTCCCGTCTGGGCCCCGCCGTCGACCCGCCGCAGGGGCCGCGTCGCGGCGGCTTTACAGGGCCGGCGACGGCGTGTACGATGCAACGTAGCAGCCGGCCTCCAGGAGCGTCAAGACGCCGCCGCCTGCCCCCCTTCGCAGCACAAGTCGCCGGTCGCGCCTCCAGGCGTTCTCGTTCAGTTGGACCGCGGGTCCGTGCCGGGTGGCTGTGGCTTCACGACGTGCTCCGTCGACGCTCCTGGCCGTTCGTCCCTTCGGCGCCGCCCGGCGCCCAGCGGCCGCGCGTATCCGCACCGTGACCTTCCGGTACCGCGGCGCCCGGTCCCTCCTCGAGGAGCATCATGAGCCCACGCCCCCGCAAGAACCCCGACGGCGCCGCCACCGCTGAGCCGGTCGTCGCAGCCGAGCCGGTCGAGACCACGCCCAAACGGCGGGGTCGGCCGCGCAAGAGCGACGCCCCGAGCGAGGCCGCGGCCGAATCGACCCCTCAGCCGGCGGCCGAGGCGACCGAACCGGCGCCGAAGCCGCGTCGCGGCCGGCCGCCCAAGAGCGCGGCCAAAGCGGCCGCCGACGAGGCGGCGACCGAGGGGGGCGCCGATGCCGCGGTGGCGGAGCGCCCGAGCGACGAGGGCGATCGGAGCGGCGGCGACGACGCCGTCGAGGGTCGCGGTCGCGAGGAGCAGCGCAGCGCGGACCGGGGTCGCGAAGAGCGCGGTGGCGACGAACGCGGCGGACGCGATCGCGACGGCGGCCGCGATCGCGACGGCGGGCGCGATGCGGCGAGCGGCGGTGGCGACCAGGAGAGTGGCAGCGACCGCGATGGCGGTCGGGACGGCGGTCGCCGCGGCCGCCGCGGCGGGGGCAGCCGGCGGGGTGGGTTCAACTTCCGCGACCTGCAAGGGAAGATCCTGCCGGAACTGCACCTGCTCGCGAAGGAGGTCGGCCTCGAGGAGTACCGCCAGATGGAGAAGGACGACCTGGCGATCGCGATCCTCGAGCGCGCGGCGGAGAGCGAGGGGCTTCGGATCGTCCAGGGGTTCCTCGAGATCTCGAGCGACGGGTACGGCTTCCTGCAGGAGTCGCTGCTGCACCACAACACCCGCAACGTCATCGTCTCCGCGGGCCTGATCAAGCAGTTCCGACTGCGCACCGGCGACCGCATCCTCGGCAAGGCGCGCCGCCCACGCGACAACGAGCGCTACGGCACCCTGATCCGGGTCGAGGCCGTGAACGGCGTCGATCCCTTCCAGGCCTCCAAGCGCCCGCGCTTCGACGACCTGGTGCCGACCTTCCCCGACCGGCGCATCCAGCTCGAGACGAGCCAGGAGGACCTGTCGGCGCGCGTGATCGACCTGCTCGCGCCCATCGGGCGTGGGCAGCGCGGGCTGATCGTCGCGCCGCCCAAGGCCGGCAAGACCACGCTCCTCAAGGCGATCGCCAAGTCGGTGACGACCAACGAGCCGGACATCCAGGTGATCGTGCTCCTCGTCGACGAGCGCCCGGAGGAAGTGACCGACTTCCGCGAGAGCGTCACCGGGGTCGAGGTCATCGCCAGCACCTTCGACGAACCGCCCGCGAACCACATCCGCGTCGCCGAGTTCGTGCACGAGCGCGCCCGCCGCATCGTCGAGGAGGGCGGGCACGTGATGATCCTGCTCGACTCGATCACGCGCCTCGCGCGCGCGAACAACCTGGT
>JAABSI010000022.1 GCA_011390455.1 Trueperaceae bacterium | reverse complement strand
GCCTCCCCAACCGCATCCTCTTCCGCGACCGGCTGGTGCAGGCCATCGCGCACGCGCGCCGCAACGGCCGGCGCGGCGCGGCGTTGTTCATCGACCTCGACAACCTCAAGGTCACGAACGACACCCTCGGGCATGCCGTGGGCGACGCGCTCTTGCGCAGCGTCGCGGAACGCTTGCAGGGGGCGGTCCGCGACGAGGACACGGTGGCGCGCATCGGCGGCGACGAGTTCACGGTGGTGCTGCCCGAGGTGAAGGACGCGCCCGCCGCCGCGCGGGTGGCCGAGAAGCTGATCGAGGCGTTCCGGGCGCCGTTCAAAGTCGCCGGGCACGAGGTGCACGCCACCGCCAGCATCGGCATCACCCTCTTCCCCGACGACGCGATCGACGCCGACGCGCTCATCCAGCACGGCGATACGGCCATGTACCACGCCAAGAACCAGGGGAAGGACCGCTTCCGCTTCTTCACCCGGGACATGAACCGGGCGCTCTTGGAGCGGGCCTCGCTCGAGGCGCAGCTGCGCAAGGCGCTCGACCGCGACGAGTTCACCCTCCACTTCCAACCGCGCGTCGCGCTCGGCGACGGCCGCGTGACGTCGGTCGAGGCGCTCGCCCGCTGGGATCATCCGGAGCGCGGCTGGATCCCGCCCGACGCCTTCATCCCGGTGGCGGAGGAATCGGGGCTGATCGGCGCCGTCGGCCGCCGGCTGCTCGAGCTCGCCTGCGCCCAGGGGCGCAGCTGGGCCGATGCCGGCACGCCGGTGATCGTCGCGGCCAACCTCTCCGCGCGCCAGTTGCAGGAGCGCGACTTCGTGCATCAGATCGAACAAGTGCTCACCGCCACGGGCTTCGACCCCGCCTTCCTGGAGGTCGAGCTGACCGAGTCCGCGGTGATGCGCAACGTCGAGGAGAACGTCGAGAAGCTCGGCGCGCTGCGCGCCCTGGGCGTGATGATCTCGATCGACGACTTCGGCACCGCGTACTCGTCGCTCAACTACCTCAAGCGGCTCCCCGCCACCGCGCTCAAGATCGACCGGTCCTTCGTGACCGACGTCGGCGACCCCGAACGAGCGCCCCACGACGTCGGGATCGTGCGCGCGATCGTCGCGCTCGCGCGCACCTTGGAGCTCACCGCCATCGCCGAGGGGATCGAGACCCCGGCCCAGCTCGCGTTCCTGCGCCAGGTCGGCTGCGATCAGGGGCAGGGGTACCTGCTCGGTCGGCCGGTGCCGGCGCACGAGCTGGACGCGACGCTGGCGGCGGGGCTGGTGCCCCTGCCGACGCCCGGCGTGGCCGGTGACGCGAGCGCATAGGCGATGATGGCGGCATGGACCTCGGACTGAACGGTACACGCGCGCTCGTCACGGCCGCCAGCGGCGGCCTCGGATTCGCCGTCGCCTCCGCCCTCGCAGGGGAAGGGGCGCGGGTCGTCCTCTGCTCGCGCGACGAGGGGCGCGCCCAGGACGCCGCCGCCCGCATCGCGGACGCGACCGGCGCCGAGGTGCACGGCGTGGCCGCCGACGTCGCGGACGCCGCCAGCCTCGAAGCGCTCTTCGGCACGGCGCTCGAGCGGCTCGGCGGGCTCGACGTGCTGGTCAACAACGCCGGCGGACCGCCTCCGGGCACGTTCGTCGACCTCGACGAGGACAAGTGGATGCGCGGGTACCAGCTCACGCTCATGAGCGTGGTGCGCTCGATTCGCTTGGCGCTCCCGGCCTTCGAGGCCGCCGGCGGCGGGCGCGTGCTCACGCTGCTCTCCTCGAGCGTCAAGACGCCACTCCCGAACCTCATGCTCTCGAACGTCTACCGCCCGGGCCTGGCCGGGATGATCAAGTCGCTCGCCATCGAACTCGGACCCAAGAACGTGCAGTTCGTGGGCCTCGCCCCGGGGCGGATCGACACCGACCGGATCCGGGAGCTCGACGCCGCCGCGGCCGCGAAGCAGGGCAAGACGGCCGACGAGGTGCGCGCCGCGTCGCTCGCCAGCATGCCGATGGGCCGCCTGGGCCACCCCGACGAGTTCGGACGCGTCGGTGCCTTCCTCTGCTCGCCGGCCGCGAGCTACGTGAACGGCTCCGTGATCCTGGTCGACGGCGGCGCCGTGCGCGCGCTGTAATCCGCGCCCCCGACTCATGAGCGGCCCGCCGCGCAGTACGCGCGGCGGGCCGTGTTCGTCGGTCGTGGGCTCAGTCGCGTTCCACCTTGACGCCCCCGATCCCCCCGGAGATCGTCAGTTCGACGCGGTCCGCCGGCGCGGCCTGGGCGTACCCGGGGGTCGTGTACTCCCGGCCGTCGCGCAGCCAGTCGCCCTCGACGTCGGCGCCGCCGAGCCCCACCGAGATCGTGAGGCGCGCCTCGACCTCTTCGGGCAGCTCGACGGTCGCCTCGCCGACCCCCAGGTCGAGGCGTCCGACGTAGCCGCCGCGCGCCGGCAGCACCACGTCGATCTCGCCGACGCCGCCGCTCAGGTCCAGACGCGACAGGGTCGCGTTGCGCAGGTCGAAGCGCACGTCGCCCACGCCCGCGTCGACGCGGAGGTCGACGGGCACCTCGCGGGTGAGCCCCAGGTCCCAAGCCCGCCGAGCGTTCGACGAGATCGAGGTCCCGGCCTGCTGCCGCACGATGAGCTCGATGCGGGCCACGTCGCCGCGGCGCCCCGCGACCTGATCGAGCTGCTCGCCGCGTGCGGTCACCACCGTGCCGGCGATCAGGCGCCCGGCCGGCGCGTCCGCGTGCACCTCCACCGAACCGACGCCCAGGCGCAGCACGACCTCCGCGGCGCGGGCACCGTCGAGCCCGTGGTCGACGTCCACGGTCTCGCCCGCGCCACCCGCTCCGAAGCCCCCGCCGAGCAGGAGCACGGCGCCGAGGACGACCGCACCGGCCACGATCGGGAGGCGGTAGCTCCCCTTGGTGAGCAGGTCGGCGCCGACCGCGAGGAGCGCGACCGGCCACAGGTTCAGGATCGAGAACACGTCGATCCCACGGATCCAGCCGGCGTTGACGAGCAGCATCAACACGCCGACGGCGATGAGCACGTAGGCCCACACCGGCGTCCCGCGGCCCGCAGGAGGCGGGCTCGGGGGCGTCGGCGGCGGTCGAGAGGCGCCGGGAGCGGTGGGGTTCGGACGTTCGGGATCGGTCATGGTCGACCTCCTCGCCACCCACGATGGTAGAACGCCCGTCGCCGCCGTGCGAGGGCCGCCGTACCCTAGCGGCGCCGGGCCGAAGCGGCGCGGCCGACCGGCGCGTTCCGGCCGAGGCGCTAGGATGAAGCGCGCCGAAGGAGGCACTCATGCCCGACACCATGACCGTCCGTGAGCGACGCGAGGTGGGCGCGTTCCGCGCCGTCGAACTGCGCTACTTCGGCCATCTGCACCTGTCGCAGGGGGCCGAACCCGGGGTCGAGGTCGAAGGCGATCCCGACGTCGTCGCCAAGGTCCACGCGCGCGTGGCCGGCGACGCGCTGATCCTGGAGATCGGCGAGTCCTGGCTCGATCGCCTCACCTCGGGCGTCCTGCTCATCGCGCACCGCCCGCTGCACTACCACGTGACCGTGCCCGAGCTCGACCGGGTGGCGGTGACCGGGACCGGCAAGGTCGAAGCCGCCGGCCTGGTCACCAGCGACCTCGAGGTCACCGCGTCCGGCGCGGCCGACGTCTCGATCTCGGACCTCGAAGCGCACGCGCTCAAGGCCCAGATCAGCGGGCGCGGCAGCTTCCGCATGTCGGGCAAGGCCGAGGCCTTCGAGCTCCGCATCAGCGGTTCGGGCGAGGTCGAGGCCGCGGACCTCGCCTGCGCCTCGGTCGACGTCCGCATCAGCGGGCAAGGCACCACGACGGTGCGCGTCGCGAAGCGGCTCGACGTGAAGATCTCCGGCCTGGGCACCGTCCGGTACCACGGCGACCCGACCGTGACCCAGACCATCAGCGGAAGCGGCACCGTCACCCAGATCGACGCCGGCTGAACCGAACGCGCGCGCGTCGCGCCCGCGCGCGGCGCGCGCGCGACGTGCTGAGATGTCGGGATGATCGAGCTCCTCGCCGACCACCCGCTCGTGCTGCTCTTCGCCGTGGCGGCGGTGGGCGTGCCGCTCGGCCGCATCCGGGTGGCCGGCGTCCGGGTGGGCGTCGCGGCGGTGCTCTTCGCGGGCCTCGCCTTCGGCGCCCTCGACCCACGGCTGCGGCTGCCCGAGATCGTCGTGCAGTTGGGGCTGGCGCTGTTCGTCTACCTGGTGGGCCTGGCGAGCGGGCGCGCGTTCGTGCGCTCGTTCGACGCGCGCGGGTTGCGCTCGAACGCGTTGGTGCTCGTCGCGCTGGTCGCCGGCGCGGCGGCCACGGTCGCGGTCGCGCGGCTCCTGGGGGTCGACGGCGCCACCGCCGCCGGCGCCTTCACCGGCGCCACCACCAACACGCCGGCGCTCGCCGGGGTGGTCGAAGCGCTGCGGGGCGCCGATGCCATGGGCGTCGACGTGGCGACGCCGGTGGTCGCCTACTCGCTCGCCTACCCGGGCGGGGTGCTGGGCGTGATCGTCGCGATCGCCCTCCTGCAGCGGCTCTGGGGCACCGATTACCGCACCGAGACGGCCGGGGTGCGCGATTACGGCGTCGGCGGCGAGCTCTTGGAGCGCGCGGTCGTGCGCGTCACCCGCGCCGAGCTGGCCCACGCGCCCGTCCAGACGTGGCGCGAGCGCGAGGGGTGGCACGCGATCTTCGGGCGCGTGCGGCGCGGCGACGACGAGGACCTCGTCCATGGCGACACGGTCCTGAACGTGGGCGACGTCGTCTCGGTCGTGGGCACGGCGGCCGACCTGGCACGGGTGGTGCCTCGCCTCGGCGAGCCGGTCGACGCCGTCATCGACCTCGACCACGGCAAGCTCGACGTCCGTCGGCTGTTCGTCAGCGAGGCGGCGGTGGCCGGACGCACGCTCGCCGAGCTGCGGCTGCCGCAGCGCACCGGCGCGGTGGTCACCCGCGTGCGGCGCGGCGACGCCTTCCTGCTCCCGACCGCCGACCTGCGCCTCGAGCTCGGCGACCGCGTGCGCGTGGTCGCCCGCCGCGACCAGATGGCCGCGGTCGAGAAGCTGCTCGGCGATTCGTACCAGGGCTTGTCCGAGGTCGACGTCCCGTCGCTGGCGGTCGGCCTCGGCGTCGGCCTGCTGCTCGGCTTGGTGCCGATCCCGCTCCCCGGCGGGGTGACGCTCGAGCTGGGCTTCGCGGGCGGGCCGCTGCTCGTGGCGCTCGCGCTCGGGGCGATCGGCCGCACCGGCAGCTGGGTGTGGACGCTGCCGTACTCCGCGAACCTGACCCTGCGCCAGTTCGGCCTGCTGCTCTTCCTGGCGGGCGTGGGCACCGGGTCCGGCTACGCGTTCGCCCAGACGCTGGGCGCCGGCGAGGGTTGGGGCGTGGTGCTCGCCGGGGCGGCGCTCACGCTGGCGCTCGCCACCACGACCTTGGCGGTGGGCCACAAGCTGCTGCGGGTGCCGATGCCGGTGATGGTCGGGGTGGTGTGCGGCCAACACACGCAACCCGCCGCGCTCGGCTACGCCGTCGAGCAGGCGGGCGGCGACCTGCCGCACGTGGGCTACGCGACCGTGTTCCCGCTCGCGACGGTCGCCAAGATCGTTTTGGCCCAACTGGTCCTGCGGCTCGTCGGCTGAACCCGCCGCCGCGTCAGCGCCCGGTCGCGAGCGCGGCCACGGCCTCGTCCGGCCCCAACCCCAGCCCCTCGAGGCGCGCGACCGGCACGCCGTCCCCGTCCAACACGGTGATCAGGTTGGTGTGCGCGAAACCGCCCTGACCGTCTGGGCGGTACCGGACCCCCAGCGCGGCAGCGAGCCGCCGCACGGCGCGGTCGTCGGCGGTCAGGAACGACCAGCGCTCGCGGTCGAGCCCCTTCTCGGCGGCGTAGGCGGCGAGCCGCTCCGGGGTGTCGCGCTCGGGGTCGAAGGTGACCATCAGGAAGCGGGTGGCGGCGCGCACGTCGTCGGGCAGCGCGGCCTCGATCAGCTCGGCGTCGCGCAGCAGCACCGGGCAGGCGCTGATGCAGGTGCCGTAGAAGAGCACGACCACGGTCGGGTGGCCACGGTGATCGGCGAGGCGCACGGCGTCGCCGCGGTGGTCGGTCCAGACGTCGTCGAGGTGCAACAGCGAAGCGCCGGGCAGCGGGGCGTCGGCGGCCAGCGGGGCTTCGTGGACGTGCGGTTCGACGTCGTGCGCGGCGTGGGCGGTCGGGTCGACGTGGGTGGCGTCGGCGGTGCCGTCGCCGTCGGCGTCGGTCGAGGCGCAGGCGCCGAGCAGCAAGGCGAGGGCGAAGGCGAGCCCGGTTCGGACGAGCAGGTGCGGGCGCATGGAAGGGTCCCCTCTCAGGGCGCAGCGCAGCGGAAGCCCAGCGAGGGCCCCACGCCGTTCGCCGCGGCGGCGGTGCGGACGGTGACGCGCAGGAAGGCGGCGTAGTCGCGGCGGTCGCTCGCGCCCTCGGCGGCGCCGCCGCAGACCGCGGCGAGGCGCGCGTCGTCGTCGTTGCGGCCGTCGATCGCGGCGAGGCCGCGGTGGGCGTCCTCGACCCATTCGAAGGTGCGGTGCAGGTCGTGGAGGCCGAAGGCGTTGGCGGCGTCCCGACCCACCGGCTGCGGGGTGCCGGCCACGGTGCGCGCGAGCACCTCGGCCAGGAAGCGCGCGTCGCCGCGGCCGTCGGCCTCGGTGGCCGAGGCGCGGGCGGCGAGCTCCCATTCGGCCTCGGTCGGCAGGCGCGCCCCCTGCGCCTCGCAGTAGGCGCTCGCGGCGAACCACGAGACGTACGCGACGGGGGCGTCGGGGTGGGCGTCGCCCAGGTCCTCGGCGCCCGCCCAGTGGCGCAGGTAGCCGCCCGTCGCGAAGAGCTCCGGCGCGCGGTCGCGGCGCCAGTCGGGCTCGGCGCGCACGAAGGCGAGGAAGTCGGCGTTCGTGACCGGCAGGGCATCGAGGGCGAAGGGCCCGACCTCGACCGGGCGCTCGCCCTGGATCACCACGAAGGGCTCGTAGATGCCGCCGGGCACCGGCCGGCGATCGGCGGCCGCGCGCGCCGCGACCGCGGCGAAGGCGCCGTCGGCGACGGTCTCGGAGGCGCTCTGCGCCCGCGCCGTGCCGGCGAACGGCCCCCCCGCCGCGACGATCCCCAACAGGAGCGTCGCGGCGAGGAGGCGGGGGCGCAGGCGGCGGGTCATGGCGGCTCCGGGGCGCGGGTGGCGCTCAGTCGGCGTCCGGGGCGTAGGGGCGGACGTCGTGGTAGGCGTCGAAGACCTCGGCGTCCTCCTCGCCGGTGACGACGATCGTGCCGAGCGCGCCCTTGTTGAAGGCCCGGAAGATGCTGTGGTCGACCAGGATGTAGGTGGCGGGGACCTCGAAGGTGAACTCGACGACCGTGGAGCCACCGGCGGGCACCATCGTGGTCTGCACGTTGTGGTTCGCGACCAGGCCCCCCTCGGGGTAGACGGTCTCGAAGATCTCGCCGATCACGTGGAAGCTCGAGGCGAGGTTGGGGCCGCCGTTGCCGAAGAAGATGCGGGTGCGGTCGCCCACCTTGGCGGTCGGGGCGTTGGCGCCGGTCATGCTGCCGACGCGGCCGTTGAAGACCACGTAGCTCGGGTCCTCGTCGATGGCGCGCTCCATGTCGAAGGGCTGGTGGCCCCCCTCGCCGAAGTCGCCGGCGGTGTAGAAGTCGCCCTGGACCACGTACAGCTCGAGGTCGACGGGCTCGAGGCCCTCGGCCGGCTCGACCACGATCAGGCCGTACATGCCGTTGGCGACGTGCATGCCGACGGGCGCGGTGGCGCAGTGGTAGACGTACACGCCGGGCGCGAGCGCCGCGAAGCCGAAGCCCGCCTGTTGGCCGGGCATGATCAGCGTCGCCTCGGCGCCGCCGCCCTGCCCCTTCACGGAGTGCAGGTCGATGTTGTGGGGGAAGCGGCTGTCGGGGTGGTTCTGCAGGTTGATGGTGACGTAGTCGCCCTCGCGGACGCGGATCATCGGGCCGGGCACGCTGCCGCCGAAGGTCCAGAACTCGTAGGTGACGCCGTCGGCGATCTCCATGGTGGTCTCGACCACCTCGAGGTCGACCTGGACGTGGGCGCGGTAATCGCGAGCCACGGGCGGGGCGGCGTAGGGGGCGTAGGCGACCTCGCCCTGGAGCACGGGCAGGTCGGCGACGGCGATCGGGTCGAAGGTCGCCGCCACGTGCTGCAGGCCGGGGATGGTGACCTCGTGGGCGTGCGTCTCGACGTCGGCGGGGGCCGCGTGATCGACGGATGCGGCGACCGCGACGCCGCTCGGCCCCCAGGTGTAGGCGGCGAACACGGCGGCGGCGAAGACGAGGGGGACGCTGAGGATCGCGAGCAGGCTCGGAACGGGGCGGGGCATGGACTCCTCCTTCGCATCCATATTCGGATGCTTTGGTCCGAGTTTAGTGGCGCATCCCGACCCTCCGAAGGGACACATGTCCTTGCGGTCCGGCGCGACCGCGATCCCTTGGGCCAACGGCACCTCAATCTGGGACGTCCGCCTCCACGATCACGCGCTACCCTGCCCCCATGGAGCCGACCGTCCGCACCCTCCTGAAGCGCGAAGAGAGCTACGCCGTGCACGCGTTGCTCTACCTGCACGAGTTCCCCGGCGCATCGGCCGCGCAGGTCGCCGCCGACCTCCAGACCCCGGCCGCCTTCACGGCCAAGGTGCTGCGGCGGTTGGGCGCCACCGGGCTCGTCGAGGCCAAGGCCGGGCGCACCGGCGGCGTGCACCTGCGCGTGCCGCTGACCGAACTCTCGCTCCTCGACGTGGTCGAGGCCGTCTCGGGGCCGCTGGTGATGGACACCTGCCAGACCAAGGCGCGCTGCGCGACCCAGCAGCGCAAGGGCTACTGCCGCTTGAACACGGCGTGGGTGGCGCTGTCGCTGCAGGTGCGCGAGGCGATGCGCGGGATCCGCCTCGACATGCTCGCCGACGCCCCGGCCGACGCCGCCTGACCGGCCCCGCGCCCGCACCCGCCGCCGTCGTACGCTCGGCGCCGTCATGCCCCCCGCCGCGCGCGCCAGCGTCCCCCTCTTCGCGGTCTTCGCCGCCGGCTACTTCCTCAGCTACTTCCTGCGCTCGGCGAACGCCGTGCTCGCCCCCGACCTGCAGGCCGACGTCGGCCTCGGCCCCGCCGACCTGGGGCTGATGACCTCGGCCTTCTTCGCCGCCTACGCCGCCGCCCAGTTCCCCGTCGGCCTCGCGCTCGACCGCTGGGGGCCGCGCCGGGTGGCCTCCTCGCTGATGCTCGTCGGCGTCGCCGGGGCGCTCCTGTTCGCGGTCGGCACCAACCTGCCGGTGCTCGCCCTCGGCCGCGTGCTGCTGGGCGTCGGCCTCGGCTCCGTGCTGCTCGCCGGCCTCAAGGCCTTCGCGCTCTGGTGGCCGGCGCACCGCTACGCCACCGTCTCCGGCCTCTACTTCGCGGTGGGGTCGCTCGGCGCTCTGCTCGCCGCCTCGCCGCTCGCCTGGGCGAACGCGGCCATCGGGTGGCGCGCGACCTTCGTGGTGGCGGCCGGCGTCGTCGCGGCGGTGGCGGCGGCGCTCGCGCTGAGGACGCCGGCGACACCGACGCGACGCGGGCCCGCGACCGAGACGGGCGCTGCTCCCGACGCCCCCGGCACCGGGCTTGCCATCGCCACCCTGATGCTGCTCGGCTTCGCCTTCACCGGCCCGGCGGTCGGCTTCCAGACGCTGTGGGCCGGGCCGTACCTGTACGACGCCTTCGGGACCGACGCCGCGACCACCGGCCGGCTGCTGCTGGTGCTCTCGCTCGGCATCTCGGTCGGGTACGCGGCGTCCGGCGCGCTCGCCGACCGCTTCGGCCTCTACCGCGTGACCGTGGTCTCGGCGCTGGCGTTCGTCGCCGCCCAGGTGGCGCTGGCGGCGATCGATCCGGAGCGGGCGCCGCTCGCCTTGGTGGCCGCGGTGTACGCCGCGTACGGCGTGACCGGCGGCCACTGCGTGCTCGTGCTCGCGAACGCCCGCGCCCTGCTCGGCGCCGCGCGCTCCGGGCGCGCCACCGGCGCGATCAACGCCGCCAGCATCGGCGGGGTCTTCGCGCTGCAGTGGGGGATGGGCGTGGTCGTCGAGGCCTACGGCGGCGCGGACGGTTACCGGCTCGCGCTGGTGGCGACCGCGGCGCTGACGCTGGTCGCGCTGACCGCCCACGCGATGGCGCGCCGACGGCTCGGTCGCCCCGCCTGAGGGCGCGTCAGGCCCCGAGCGCCGCTTCGAGGAAGGGCAGGTTCGCGCGCGCGGCCGCCTCGCCGCGCTCGATCAGGTACGGGATCGTCGTGGGGTCGAACATCGAGACCGCGCGGTCGAAGGTCGGCACGATCGGCACGACCTCGCCGTGGTGGGCGAGGGTCTGGAAGGCGAAGCGCGCGCGCAGCAGGTGGTTGGTCGTGATGGCCGTCACCTGCTCCTGGACCGCCGCGAGCGACTTCAGCCGGGCGCGGTACGGGAGGTCGAACGCCATCGCCGCGATCGTGCCGGCGCCGGCGCGGATCGCCACGTCGACCGGCAGCGGGTCGGCGATCGCGCCGTCGACCAGGAGCCGACCCCCCAGCTCCTTGGGCGGGAAGACCACCGGGATCGCCGCGCTGGCGCGCACCGCGTCGCGCACGAGGCCCTCGCGGAGCACCACGGGGGCGCCGGTCTCGAGGTCGGTGGCGACGATCGCCAGCGGGACGCGGGCGTCGGCGAAGGTCCGATCGCCGAAGGTCCCGGCCAGCGAGGCGTCGATCGCGTCGCCGTCCACGAGCCCGTCGCGGGCGCCGAAGCCACGCCGGCGCTCGTGGACGGCCTTGAGGTTCGAGGCGTAGCCCTGCATCAGGTCGCGCGTCCAGAACGAGCGCGTGAGCGCCTCCGCCTGCGCATCGTCGTACCCGAGGGCCGCGGCGGCCGCGTACAGCGAGCCCCCCGAGCATCCGACGGCGCGCTCGACCGGGATGCCCGCCTCGGCGAGCACCCGCAACAGGCCGATGGCGGCCACGCACTGCAGGCCGCCCGAACCGACGACGAGCGTCAGACCGGCCGGCACCCGAGCGTCAGTCGAAGCTCGCGACGGCGCCGTCGACGTCCTCGAAGGACTCGAGGATGCTGCCGAACCCGGCGAGATCGAAGACCTGCGCGACGGCGGGGACGGCGCCCGCGAGGCGCAGGTCGCCACCGTCGGCGCGTGCCGCCTTGAGGGTGGCGAGCACGGCGCGCAGGCCGGCGGAGCTGATGTAGGCGACGTCGGCCAGATCGACGACGAGCTTGGCATGGCCGGCGGCGACCTCGGCCTGCAGCGCCTCCGCGAAGCGCGGGGCGGTGACGGCGTCGACGGTGCCCGACACCACCACGACGGTGGCGGCGCCTTGCGGACGGACGGAGTGTTCGAGGGTGCGCATGGGGTCCTCCTTGGCGCTATGCGCGCGGGGCGCGGTCGATGCGCAACGTCAGACGGTTGCGGCCGTCCACCGAGGCGTAGCGGACGTCGTCGGCGAGCTCGCGGATCAGGTGCCAGCCGAGCCCGCCCACCTGGCGCTCGTGCCAACCGCTCGACAGGTCGGGCGGTGGGGCGTCCTCGGGGGCGAACGGCCGGCCCTCGTCCTCCAGGGTGACGACGACCGCGGCATCGTCGACGTCGGCGACGAGCGTGAGGTCGCCCTCGGCGCCGAGGGCGTAGGCGTGGCGCACGACGTTCGTCGTCGCCTCCTCGACCACCAGCTTCAGGCGTTGCGCCACGTCGGGGGCCAGCGCGAAGCGGTCGACGATCACCTCGACGAAGGACAGGAACAGCGCCAGGTGGTCGTCGGTCGCAGGCTTCGTCATCGTCATGGTCGGCATGGCGTCACCCCAGGCCGAGCAGGCGCTCGGCGGTCGCGAAGAGCTGATCGGGATCGAAGGGCTTGGTGAGGTAGAGGTCGGCGCCGGCGTCGGCCCCCTTCTGGCGGTCGACCTCCTGGCCCTTGGCGGTGAGCAGCACGACCTGGACGTGCGCGAGGTCCGGATCGGCCTTGACGGCCGCGCAGACGTCGAAGCCGTTCATCCGCGGCATCATCACGTCGAGGAACACCACGTCCGGGCGCTCGCTGCGGATCCGATCGAGCGCCGCCTGCCCGTCGGGCTCGACGAACAGCTCCACGCCCTCGTCCTCCAGCGCTTCGAGCGTCTGCGTCAACAGCAGGCGGATGTGGGGCTCGTCGTCGGCGATGAGCAGCTTGGGCATCGAGATCCTTCCGGGGCGCGCCCGACCGAGGCGGGGCGACGCGGCATCGCGCGCGGACGCGGCCGTCGTGCGGGTGGCCGCGAGCATACCGTCCGGCGCGTCAGGGCGCGGCGGGGGATGCACGCCGCACGACCACCAAGGTCACGTCGTCGTACGGATCCGCGCCCGCGGTGAAGCGCTCGAGGTCGGCGCACACCGCCTCGAGCACCGCGTGCGCCCCGCCGATGCGCGCGCCGGTGGCCACGGCGAGCAGGCGCTCCTCGCCGTACTCCGAACCGTCGGGGGCGAGCGCCTCGGTGACGCCGTCCGTGTAGGCGAGGATCAGGTCGTCGGGCTCCAGCGACCGCTCCGCCTCCCCGAACGCCGCGTCGGGGTCCCAGCCGACCAGGATGCCGGTGCGCGCCAAGCGCTCCAGCCCGCCGTCGGCGCGCAGCAACAGCGGTGGGTTGTGGCCGCCGTTGACGTACCGCAGGCGCCCGTCGCGCCCGAACTGGCCGTACCAGAGCGTCACGAAGGTGCCGTCCGAGGCGTCGCGGCAGGCCCACCGGTTCGTCTGCGCCACGGCCTCCGCCGGCGAGCGATCCGGTCCGACGCTCGCCCGCAGCAGGCTGCGCACGACCGCCATGAAGAGGGCCGCCGGCATCCCCTTGTCGGCGACGTCGGCCACCACCAGGCCGAGGTCGTCGCCGACGTCGAGCACGTCGTAGAAGTCGCCCGACACCTCGCGCGCCGGGCGCCAATGGGCGGCGACCTCCCACCCCTCGCGCGAGGCCGAGCCGCGCGGCATCAACCGCGATTGCACCTCGAACGCCAGCTGCAGCTCGCGCTCCAAACGCTCCTGCGCCAGCGCGCGCCGGTGCAGGCGCGCGACGTCGAGGAAGGCGGTCGCCTGGGTGGCGAGGGCGGCGAGGAGCTTGGCGTCGCCGGCCGCGAAGTCGGCGGCGCCGGCGGCGCGCGCGAGCAGCACGCCGCCGCGGAGCACGCCGTCGCTCACCAGCGGCGCCCACACCCGGGGGCCCCACGCGCCGTCGGTGCCCAGCACGGCGGGCTTGAGCGCCTCCCCGAGCGCCTCAAGGGTCGCGGGCACCGCGTCCGCCGCGTCGCCGAAGACCGTGCCGGCGTCGACGTCGGGTGGCGCCTCGGCATCGGCGTCCTCGGCGACCAACCAGACCGCGCCACCGTCGGCGGCGAGGACCGCGCGGGCCTCGGCCAGCGCGCGCCGGGGCACCTCCTGCGGGTCGAGGGTGCCCGCCAGCGCCTCGCCGACGCGGTAGAGCAGGTGGATCTCGCGGTAGCGCTCGAGGGTCTCGGCGGCGATCGCCCGGCGCGCGAAGGCCGCCTCGAGCACGTCGAATGCGGTGCGTCGCACCAGCTCCACGACCGCCACCTCGTGCGACGTCGCCGGGGCCGGGGCCGCGAACAGCCGCGCCTCGGGCGCGCCGGGGAGCGCCCAGGTCGCGTGGAGAACGAAGGGGGCGTCGGCGTCGGCATCGGGGCCGGCCCCGGTCGCCAGCTCCTCGGCGTCGCCATCGGTCATGCGCACCCGGATGCGCCCCAGCAGCGGGGCGAAGCCCTCGAGCAGCGTGCGGGCGCGCCGGGCGGGGAGGAGCCGGCGCAGCGCCGGGGCTTCGGCTTCGCTCACTGGAAGAGGACCACGTCGACGCCGGCCGCATGCGCCACGCCGTCCAGCTCGGTCCCCCGAGCGACGTCGGCGGCGACGAGGATCAGGTCGGGGGGGTGGGCGGCGCCGCGCCGCGCGAGCGCCTCGGCGACGCTCGCCACCTCCTCGACGGCGTAGCCGGCCTCGCGCAGCGCCGCGCGCACCCGCTCGGCGTGGCGGCGGTCCTCGGGGTCGGCTTCGGCGGGGTCGACGAGCACGATCCGGGTCTCGATCGCGGCGTCGCGCAGCACCACCGCGACCTCCTGGACGAGCGCGCGCACGTCGACCGGTTTGGTGAAGTAGCGCGCCACGCCCAGGCGGGCGCCGCGTTCCTCGTCCTGGACCACGCTCAGGATCACGATCGGCACGCTCGCCGTCGCCGGATCGCCCTTGAGCACCGCGGCGACGTCGAAGCCGGTCAGCTCCGGCATCATCACGTCGAGCACGATCAGGTCGGGGCGCTGGGCGGCGACCGCGGCGAGCGCCTCGCGGCCGTCCGCCGCCTCGACCACCGCGTGGCCCACCTCCTCGAGCTCTTGGCGCAGCAGCGCCCGGATCTGCGGGTCGTCGTCCACGACGAGCACGCGGGTGGTCGGCCCCACCTCACCCTCGGCGCCCGAGAGCGTCCGGCGCACCAGCGCCTCGACGCGCCGCCGCAGCGCCGCCTCGGCCGCTTGGACCGTCGAGCCGACGAAGCGCCGCACGCCCTCGCTCGGGCCGGCGTCGGGCGCGGCCACCGGGGCGGCGGCCGCCTCGGCGACCTCCTCGGGCGGCGTGAGCGGCAGCGCGAAGGCGAAGGTGGAGCCCGCGCCGACCGCGCTCTCGAGCCACATGCGGCCCGCATGGTGCTCGACGATCTGCTTGCAGATCGGCAGGCCGAGGCCGGTCCCCTGCGGCTTCTCGGTGAGCGTATCGCCCACCTGCCGGAACTGCTCGAACACGGTGGCGTGGTCCTCGGGGGCGATGCCCACGCCGGTGTCGCGCACGCGCACGACCAGGGCGTCGCCGACCTCGGGGTCGACCTCGCGCGCCACCGCCAGACGCACCTCGCCGGTCGGCGTGAACTTGACCGCGTTCGAGATCAGGTTGATGGCCACCTGCGTCAGTCGATCGCGGTCGCCCACGAGGTCGGGCAGGTCGTCGGGCGCGTCCACGAGCAGGTGCACCGTGGGCTTCTGGTCGAAGAGCCCCTGCGTCGCCTGCGCGGCGCGCCGAAGCACCTCGGCGACCGACAGCGGCGCCATGCGCCAATCGACGCGGCCGGCCTCGATCTTCGCCAGGTCGAGCACGTCGTTGATCAGGTGCGTCAGCCGCTGCGACTCGGAGTAGATGATGCCCGCGTTCGTCCGCACCTGCCCCACCGCGCGCTGCACCTTGCGGTCCGGATGCCCCTCGAGCTCGGGCGCCAGGACCTCCTCGAAACGCCGCTCGATCAGCCGCGCGAACCCGAGGATCGAGGTCAGCGGCGTCCGCAGCTCGTGCGAGACGTTCGCCAGGAAGGCGCTCTTGGAGGCGTTGGCGGCCTCGGCGACCTCCTTGGCCGCGCGCAGCCCCTCCTCGTAGTGCTTGCGCTCGGAGACGTCGCGCACCAATCCGCGGAAGCCGACCACGGCGCCATCGTCGTCGTGCACCGGACCCACCGACATCTCGCCGTCGAAACCGCCCCCGTCGGCGCGCCGGACGCGGAACTCGAAGCGCTGGACGGGCGCGCCCGTGGCCCCGACCGTGCCGAAGGTGCGGATGAGCGGACGGACGTCGCGCGGCTCCACGAAGTTGCGGTACGGGCGCCCGAGCACGCGATCGGCCGACGCCTCGCCGACGCCGGCGACGAACGCCGGGTTGACCATCTTCAGCACCCCGTCGGCATCGATCTCGAAGTAGGCGTCCTGGATCGTGTCGAGGATCGTGCGGTAGCGCTCCTCGCTGCGGCGCAGCTCCGCCTCCGCGCTGCGCCGCTCCACCAGCTCGCGCTGCACGTCCTCGTACAGCTGGGCCGAGTCGATCGCGACCGCGGCGCTCGTCGCGAAGCGGCGCAGCGCCGGCAGCTTGTCGGCCAACGGCTTGCGGCTGTACGGGTTGTCGACCGCGAGCACGCCGACGGTGCGCCCGCGCGAGACGAGCGGCAGCACCGCCGGGGCGCGCGAGCGCAGGAGCCGCGAAACGGCCGCCTCGCCCCGGGCGCGCCAGCGGTCCGGGACCGGCAGGTCCTGGTCGAGCACGTGTTCCTCACCGGTGCGGAAGGCCTGCTCCAGGAGCGGCACGCTGCCGTCGAGCCGGACCTCGTGGACCGGCGTGCGCCCCAGGTCGGCGTCGAACCCGATCCAGCTGGAGGTGCGCAGCGCCCCGCCGTCCTCGGTCGGGAGCCAGACCACCGCCCGCTCGAACCCCACGACCTCCTGGATCGCGTTCAGCAGCAGGTCCATGCGCTCCTGCAGCGACGTCGGCTCCTGCATGGCGGTCCCGATGCGCGCGAGCTGGTCGCTCTCGCGCCGCCGCGCCTCGATCTCCTCGATCAGCCGCACGTTCTCGAGCGCGATCGTCCCGAGCCGCGCGAAGCTCACGAGCAGCGCCTCTTCGGCGCCCGAGAAGGGTCGCCGATCCTCGCGCGGGCGCACGAGCGCCAACACCCCGAGCACCTCGTCGCGCCCGGCGAGCGGGACCGCGATCGCCGCCCGCGCCCAGTCGAGATCGACGCCGCGGAGCTTGCCGGTCCAGCGCGCGTAGTCGGGCACGGTGAACGGTCGGCGGTCCTTCCAGGCGCGCCCCGAGAGCCCCTCGCCCGGTCGGAAGAGCAGGTCGGGCATGGACTCGAAGCGCCCCACCGCGCGGTGGCGCTCCAGCACGGCGCCGCCCCCGGCCACGAGGTGCACGAAGCCGTGCGGCGTGTCGAGCGCCTCGGCCGCCCGGCGCAGCACCACCTCGAGCAACTCCCCCACCGGTCGGCGGGCGGCGAGGCCGTTGGTGACCTCCTGGAGCGCCGTCAGGTACGACTCCTGCTCGGCCCGCCGCCGTTCGCTCTCGCGCAGCGTGCGCTCGGCGAGCACCTGCCGGCCGATGTCCTGCAAGCGCACCAGATGGCCGGTGTGGCGCCCGCGGGCGTCCCGCAGCGGCGTGACCTGCGCGCGCAGGTAGCGCTCGACCTCGGCGCGCGTCCACGTGAGGTCGTGCTCGACGAAGGCGTCGTCCCCGAGCGCGCGCACCAGGTCGCGCTGATCGTGGAACAGCTCGCTGGCGGTCCGACCGATGGCGTCGTCCGGACGCTCGAGGCCGAGCAGCGTCGCCGCCGACGGGTTCACCTGCAGCACGCGCTGGCGCGGATCGAGCACCAGGACCGGGTCGCCGAGGTGGCGCATGACGGTCTCGCGCGCGACCGGCACGATGTCGAGCAGGCGGTGCGACAGCAGGCTCTGCGCGAACGCCCACGCGCTGACCGCGAAGGTCAACGGCGTCGGGTCGATCGGCAGGTCGAGGTTCGTGAAGACGAACACCAGGTTCGCGACCCACGGCACCGCGACCGCCACGAGCACCCACGTCACCTGCGCGCGGTAGCCCCTCGGGGTCCCCACGTAGCCGCGCAGCAGGTAGAACGAGCCGATCGCGAGCCACAGGTAGCTGGTGGCGGTGTGCACCCAGAACCAGGGGCCGCGGACGACGACGAGCGCCCCGTCGACCGCCGTCACCGACCGCCACAGCACGTCCTGGAGCGGGTACGTCCATGCCAGGGCGACGGTGACGACGGGCACCACCAAGAGCAGGGTCACGACGAAGCGGTTGAGCCACGCGGTCTGGCGGGTGTAGTCGTTCGCGAACACGAGGAACCCGACCGGGAGCGCGGCGATGCCCAGGTACTTGAGCTGCAACCAGGTGAGTTGCAGGGCCGGGTCGAGGACCGCCGCCTCCATCCCCTCGGCCACGGCCCACATGGCGCCGGCGAGGGTGAAGAAGGTGAAGCTGCGCGCGCCCCGGGTGTTCCCGCGCTTGCCCCACGCGACCAGGGCGAGCGCGACCAAGCTTGCGGCGATGATCCAGAGCGCGAGGACGTAGGGGTTCGGGGGCCAGGTCATGGGGGCGCTCCGGTCGGCGTGGGGCACGCTCGTGCATCGTCTGGGACGCGCGCGGGCGCCGCGTTTTGGATGGCGCTACCTTACCAGCCGTCGCGCGCGGAGGGAGCGGCAGGCGCCGTCGCCGCCACGACGAGCGGCACGACGATCGCGACGGTCGCACCGCCGCGCGGGGAGGCGTTCGACCAGAGGCGGCCCCCGTGCCGTCGGAGGACGCCCGCGCAGGCATGGAGCACGGCGGACCCGCCCGACTGCGGCGGCTCGAAGGCCCGAGCGAGCGTCGCGGCATCGCCGGGTTCGCCCGTGTCGCGGACGCGCAGGACGAGCGCGTCGCCCACCTCGCGGTCGTGGTCGCGGCCGAGGCTCAGCACGACGCAGCCGACGTGGGTGGTCGCGAGCGCCCGAGCGATCAGGTGGGTCGCGACCCGCAGCAGGCGCTCGCGGTCGCCGACCACCGGCGGGAGGTCGGACGGGAGGTCGAAGACCAGGTCGACGCCCGGACGACGCTCGGCGCGGCCCTCGGCGATCCGCGCGGCGCTCCGGACGACGCCGGCGAGGTCCACCTCCTCGAAGCGCCAGGCCGGCGCCGCGGCGGTGCGCGCGGGCGGCGACGGGCGCTCCCGGCCCGCCACCGGCGCGGCGAGGGTGGCGACCTCACGCCGGAGCTCGTCGATCTCATCGGACCGGTGCTGGCGAGCGACCGCGAGGGCGCCCAGACGGGCGAGCCCGACCACCACGGCCTGCTCGCCCCCCGAGAAGGACCGCCGGTCGGTGCGGGGGCGCACGAGCAGGAGCACCCCGTGGACGTCGTGACCGTCGAACAACGGCGCCGCCAGCGCCGCCCGCACCCAGCCCGCGAGCGGACCGCGGGCCCGATCCGGCCACGTCGGGTAGTCCGGCACCGAGACGGGCGTCCGATCGCGCCAAGCGCGCCCCGCGAGGTCCTCGCCGAGCGTCGTCGGCCCGTCGGGGTCGGCGGCGAGGCGACCGACCGCGCGCCACCGCTCCAGGGCGCGACCGTCCCGAGCGACCCGGAAGAGCGCCCCGTCGGCGGTCGCGGTAGCCTCGGTGGCGCGGCGCAGGAGATCCTCGAGCAGGACCTCCGGCGCGCGCCCCCCGACCAGGTCCCCCACCGCGTCCAGCAGGACCGCCGTGGCCCGACGCTGCTCGTCGAGGCCGCGCTCGGCCGCGCGCCGCTCCCGGTCGACGAGCACCTCGCGCGCGACGTCCTGGAGGTAGAGCAGCTGGCCGCTGCGGCGCCCCCGGCGATCGGGCACCGGCGTGGTGCGCACGCGGTAGTGGCGGTCGAGCTGGTGGCGCGGCCAAGCGATCTCCAGTTCGACCGCCGCACCGACCTCGACGGCGCGGCGCAGGTCGGGCTGGTCCCGGAGCACCTCGTCCGCATCGCGGCCGACGAGCTCGGCGGGCCCACCGACGTCGAGCATCTCGGCGGCGGCGACGTTGGCCTGCAGGACGCGGCGCCCCGGGTCGAGCACGAGCACCGGATCGGGCGAACGCAGGATCATCAACTCGCGCGCCATCGGCACCACGTCGCGCACGCGATGCGTGAGCAGGTCGCGCGCGACGGCGGCGATCGCGAGGGCCGCGGCGAACGGCGTCGGGTCCACCAAGCCGGGCGGCCCCACGGCGACCCACACCCCGTGGAGGATGCCGACCGCGGCGGCCCCGGCGAGCGCCCTCTGCGTCGGCGGTCGAGCCGTTCGCCGAACCGTCGCGCGCCCGCGCGCGAGGACGACGATGCCGGCGGCGGCCACCGCGTACCCGTACGCGACGTGCGCCCACCACCACGGTCCGGGACGCGGCTCGAACCGCGCGCCGACGGCCTCGACCCCCCGCCAGAGCAGGTCCTGCAGCGGGAAGGTCCAGGCGAGGGCGACCGTGACCGCGGGGACGACCAAGAGCAACGCGACGGCATGGCGATCGAGGCGGGCGACGAGCCGGGTGTCGTCGTTCGCGAAGACCAGGAAGGCGACCGGGAGCGTCGCGACCGCGAGGACCCGAAGCTGCATCCAGGTCAGGCGCGCGACCGGATCGATGGCCAGGACCTGCGCCCCCTCCGCCAGCGCCCACAGCGCGGTCGTGAGCGCCAGGAAGGTGAAGCTGCGCGCCCCGCGCGTTCGGTCGCGCTGCAGCCACGAGGCCACGGCCAGCGCGACCACGGCGGTCACGATCGAACCCAACACCAGGGCGGAGGGGTTCGGGGGCCAGGTCATGGGGGCGCTCCGGTGGGCGTCGCGCACGCGCATGCGCCGTGTGGCACGCGCGGGCGTCGGGTTCGGGGTGGCGCCACCTTACCAGCCGCCGCGGGCACGGGGTGCGCATGCCCGGCAGGACCGGGCCCCACGAAGAAGCGCCCGGGACCGAAGCGGTCCCGGGCGCTCGATGTCAGCCTGCGAAAGTCAGTAGCGGGGGCCGCGCGACGAGCCGGCGGCCGGGCCGGCGCTGCGAAGCACCGTGACGTTCTTCGCCTGCGGGCCCTTGGCGCCCTGCTCGACGTCGAACTCGACCTCGTCGCCCTCGTTCAGGCTCTTGAAGCCGTCGCCCTGGATGGCGGAGAAGTGGCAGAAGACGTCCTTACCGCCGCCCTCGACCTCGATGAAACCGAACCCTTTTTCGTTGTTGAACCACTTAACGGTACCTGTAGCCATGCTGCCAACCATCATTTCCACCGCCGCCGAGCGGCCGGGTGGCCGAGCGTCGTGCGGTACATGCGTTAC
This sequence comes from Trueperaceae bacterium, assembly GCA_011390455.1. The sequence continues at coordinate 15,092 of JAABSI010000022.1, read as the reverse complement.
CGGACCGCCGCCCGGCGCCCCCCGCCCGAATTCGGTGCGGGGTCGAAGGTAGCGTAGCGACTCGCGGCCTCCAGCGCAAGGTCCGTTGCGGCAGAGGCCGTGCGCCACTGGGCTCCAGCCCCGACGGCGACGCGGTTTCTCACCACGGGAAGAACACCGGCACCAGGATCAGCGTCGCCACCAGCACCAGCGCCTGCAGCGCCAAGCCCACCTTCGCGAAGTCGCCGAAGCGGTACTGGCCGGGGTTCAGCACCAGCGTGTTCACCGGCGACGCCACCGGCGTCGCGAACGAGGTCGACGCCGCGAGCGCCACGGCCATCAGCAGCGGGTAGGGGGACACCCCGAGGTCGAGGCCGGCCTGGAAGGCGATGGGGGCGAGCAGCACCGCGGTCGCGGTGTTCGAGATCACTTGGCTGGCGAGCGACGTGAGCACGAAGAGCCCTGCGAGCAGCGCGAGCGGCCCGTACGGACCGACGCCGGCGACCAGCGCGTCCACCACCAGGCGCATGCCGCCGGTCGCTTCGAGCGCCGTCGCCATCGGCAGCACGCCGGCGATCAGGACCACGCTCTCCCAGTTGATCGCGCGGTAGGCCTCCTCCATCGACAGGCAGCCGGTCGCCACCATGGCGATCGCGGCGAGCCCGACCGCGACGACGGTGGGGAGCCAACCGGTGGTCATGACCACGAGCATGGCGAGCATGATGGCGATCGCCAACGGCGCGCGCCGGGCGGAGCGCCGGGTCACCGCGCCGCCGTCCGGCTCGGCCAGCACCACCGCGTCGTTGCGCTCGCGCTTGAGGAGCTCGATCGCCGCACGCGGCCCCTGCACCAGGAGCGTGTCGCCGAAGCGCAGACGCAGTTCGGCCAGCCCTTCGGCCACGCTGGCGCCGCCGCGCTGCACGCCGACCACCTGGACGCCGTAGCGTTCGCGGAAGGCCAGCTCGCGCAGCGAGTGCCCCAACCAGCGCGAGCGCGGCGGGGGGAGGACCTCGACCACGCCGAGGTTGCCCGGCAGCACGGTCGGGTCGACCGGCTCGGCCCGCAGGCCGACGTCCGCCGCGAGGGCGGCGACCGCGTCGGCGTGCCCCTGGAGCACGATCCGATCGTCGTGCTCGAGGGTGGTGGCGGCGTTGAGCGGCTTCGACCGGTCGAGGTCGCGGCGCGCCCGGTGGTGCGCGCGCACGGCATCGGGGTCGGCATCCACGGCCAACACCTGCACCTGGTAGCGCTCCGGCCAACGCAACGAGCCCAGCGTCGACCCGACCAACGCGTGCCCCGCCGGTACGACCAGCCGGAAGACGTGGGCCGGCAGTCCGTAGCGGTCGGCCAGCTCGCGAGCGCTCATGCCGAGCTCGGCGCCGCCCCCGTCCGCCGGCGCGCGCGAGGGCAGCCACCGGCGTCCGATCGTGACCATGAACGCCGTCCCGATCACCACCATCGCGATCCCCAAGGGGGTGAAGGCGAAGAAGCCGAACGGCTCGAGCCCCTGCGCCCGGAGCTGCTCGGCGACGACGATGTTGGGCGGGGTGCCGATCAGCGTGAGCATGCCGCCGAGCAGGGACGCGAACGAGAGCGGGATCAGCAGCTTCGAGGGGCTGATCTTGGCGCGCCAAGCGAGGCTGACGACCACGGGGAGCATCACCGCGACCGTGCCGGTCGAGCTCATGATCCCCGACAGCACCGCGGTCATCAGCATCACCAGCAGCGTCAGGCGCGCCTCGCCGGTGCCCGCGACGCGCCCGAGCCAAGCCCCGAGCCGACCGGCGACGCCGGTCTGGAAGAGCGCGCCGGAGACCACGAAGAGGCCGGCGATCGTGATCACGAGCGGGTCGGAGAAGCCGGCCAGCGCCTGCGGCGGGGTGAGGATGCCGGTGAGCACCAGCGCGGCGGCCGACATCAGGGCGACCAGGTCGAGGCGGATGCGGTCGCTGACGAACAGCGCGACCGTCGCGGCGAGGATGACGAAGACGGTGAGGGCGTCGCCGCTCATGGCGCCCAGCCTACGGCGCGGAGCGGGCCCCGTCCGGGCTGCCCGTCCCGACCCTCACGCACCGGCGACGACGCGCCCGGCCTCGAGCCGCAGGATCCGGTCCGGTCCGTAGGCGGCCACCTCCTCGTCGCGGTGGGCGCTGACCAGCACCGCACCGCCGGCGGCCGCGTGCGCCCGGACCCAGGCGGCGAGCCGCGCGAGGCCGTCGCGATCGAGCGCCGCCGCCGGTTCGTCGAGCAGCCACAGCCGGGGGGCGCCCATGAGCGCCGAGGCCAACGCGACCCGCTGGCGTTCGCCCCCCGAGAGCCGCCCCGCCGTTCGCCGCAGCAGCGGCTCCAGGCCCAGGCGCTCGACCGCGGACGCCGCGGCCTCGGCGGAGACCCCGCGCGCCGCGCGCGCCACCCCGAGCAGCTCCCGCACCCGCGCGCGGCCCGGGAAGGCGACCGCCTGCGGAACGTCGGCGCGGGCGGCTGCGGCGCGTGGATCGCGCGCCGCAGCGCCCGCCACGCGCACGCGGCCGCTCGTGGGCGGCAAGCGACCGGAGGCGAGCGCGAGGAGCGTGCTCTTGCCGGCCCCGTTGGCGCCGACGAGCGCCACGACGCCGCCCTCGACGCGCAGGTCGAACGACGCGAGGCGTCCGACCACGGCGGCGCGCTCGAGCTCCAGCGCCGCCGCGGGCGTCACGCCGCCCCCCGGGCGGCGAAGGCGCCGAGGCCGACGAGGCCGACCGCGAGCCCGAGGGCGGCGATCCCCGCACCGGGCGCGCGCGGCGACGGGGACGCCAGCCGCGGCGCGGCGTCGACGAAGGTCGCGGCGCGCACCCCGGGGACCTGCGCCTCGAGCCGCCCCCACAGCGCGATGCCCGGGCCATGGGCGAGCAGCGCCAGGTCGGGCTGGCGGGCGGCGCGCGCCGCGAAGGCCGACGTCGCGACGTACCCGACGTCGACCACCCCGTCGTCATCGAGGTCGAGGCGCGGGGCGCGGTCGTAGGCGTTGCCGTGCAGGGTCAGGGCCGCGTTTGGGTCGTCGACCGCCACGTCGGCGGCGTTGCCGGCGAACGCGGCGCCCGCGATCGCCACCGAGGAGGCGGTCGCGCCCGCGACCGGCGGTCGCTGCAGCAGCGCCCCGACGCCGTTGTCGGCGATCGTGCCGCCTTCGACCCGGGCGCCCGGAGCCGCCACGATCAGCAGCCCCACGGCGTTGCCGCGCACCTCGTTGGCGATCGCGCGCGCGTCCGCCTCCTCCTGGAGCAGCAGGCCGAACGCCATGGGGGCGCGGTGGCCGGCGAGCAGGTTCCCCTCGATGGTCGCGTCGCGGCCGTACATCACCGCCGAGCCCACGCCGCCGTCCACGACCCGGTTGCCGAGGAGCTCGACACCTACGGTGAACATCACGTGCAGCCCGTAGCGGACGCTGCGCTCCACGGTCGCGTCCGCCACCCGGCCACCGTCGGCGCGCTCGAGGTAGAGGCCGTCGAGGAAGCCGGTGAACCGACCCCCCTGCACGCGCAGTCCCGGGGTCTCGTACGCGGTCACGCCCGGACCGCGGCCGTCGCCGGACGCCGTGAGGTCCTCGATGCGGGCGTCGCGCGCGTCCTCGATGCGCACCGCGGTCGTCGCCCCGGGGGCGGACACGCCGAGGAGCGCGCACCCGTGGCAACCGAAGGCGGCGATGGCGGCGTCGGGGGCGTACAGGTCGGCGACCGGACCGACCCCGACGATGGTCAAGCCCTCGACGACGATGCCGGGCGCGGTGAGCGTGAGCGCGCTGCCGGTCCCGCCACCGTCCAGGACCGCGCCATCGCCCCGCAGCGTGACGTCGGCGACGTCGACGACCCACGGGCCCGGGTGCACGCCGACGCCCAACACCACGACGTCGCCGGGCTCGAGCTCGGGGAGCGGTGCGCCCGGCGCGAGCGCCACCTCGCGTGCGACCACCGGAGCGGCGAGCAGCGCCAGCAGCACCAGCAGGCCCGCGACCCGCACCGCGCCGCGCCGCCTCACCGCGGCCTCCGGGCGAAGACCGCTCCGGCGACCGCGACGAGCAGCCCGCCCGCCATCGCGGTCGCGCCGGCCGCCCAGAGCGCCGGCGCCGGGCCCAGCCAGCGCGCGACGATCAACCCCGTGGGACCGACGAAGACCGGCGCGTCGAGCGCGCGAAGCAGCGCGAGGCGCGCGAGCTCCCCCGGGTGGAGGAGGAGCGCGGCGGCCAGGAACGGCTCGAAGGGGCGGTCGGCGAAGGCCCCCGCCAGCGCGACCAGCGCCGGCTCGTAGGCGACGGTCGCGACCGCCCACACCGCCGCGCCGGCCGCCACGGCGCGCGCGGCGTCGAGGGTGGCGGCGGCGAGCAGCACGGCCAGGGCCGCGTACGGCACGACGACGGCGGCGACGGCCGCGACCAGCGCGACGGTCGCCGCCAGGTCGGCGCCCACGACCGCGGCGGCGAGCGCCGCCCCGGCGAGCACGGGGGGCAGGATGCCCGTCGTCGCGCCCACCGACGCGGCGACGAACGCGCGACCCGGACGCACGGCCAACGAGCCCCAGAACGACCAGGTCGCCCGCCGGGCCAACCGCGGCGCGACGAGCGCGACGACCGCGGGCGGACCGACGAGCGCCGCGACGCCGAAGATCGACACGACGCCGACCTCGGGCGCGACCGCGCGCCAGGCGAGCGCGGTCGCGGGCAGCAGCGCCGCCACCGCCCAGGTCCACGGATCGCGCGCCAACTCGCGTCGGTGCAGGGCGGCGAAGCCGACCGCAGGCACCAGGTCCCGCGAGGACCCGCTCACCGCACGGGCACCCAAGGGCGCGGCACGCCCAGCGCCATCACGTCGGTCCAGCCGTACGCGGTCGCGTCCGCCAGGGCGTTCGCCTCGGCGAAGGCCAGCGCCGCAGGGACGTCGGCGAAGGCGGCGAGGCCGCCACCCATGGGCGTCCGCAGGCGCGGGTGGTGGAGCACGACGGCGTCGGCCACGGGGAGCCAGACGGCCTCGGCGGCGCTCGAGGCATCGCGGTCGGCCAACCAAGCCGGGCCGTCGCCCGGCACCGGTCCAGCGTGGCCGTTGCGGTGGTCGGCGAGGCACTCGATCGCGTCGTAGACGAGCGTGCGACCGCCCGGTTCGCGCGCCTGAGCCGCGAAGCGCGCGTCGATCACCGCCATGCCGCACGCCGGGCAGCGGTCCTCGGCGCGGGCCACGGGGCGCGGTGCGGCCGGGTCCGCCTGCGCGCGCGCGGCGCCCCCCCAGGCGAGGGCCGCGACCAGCGGCGCACGGCTCAGCCACCGCAGCACCGAGCGGCGGGCGACCGGTCGGTCGAGGCGCGCGCTCATCCGACCAGGCCGACCGCCCGCGCGAGGAGCGGGATCAGGTTCATCAGCGGCAGCGGAGCCTGATCCTGCAGGAAGGTCAGGTCGGCGAAGCGGCGGCGGCCCAGCGGCCCGACGGCGCGCTCGTGCGCGGCTGCGAAGGCGGCGGCCGCGCCCTGGTCGGCGAAGGCGCCCCAGCGCGCCATCATCGACGTCGGGAGGCGCTCGGCCCAGAGGAAGGTGGCGGAGCGGGCGTCGAGCAGACCGGCGGCGTCCATCGCCATCGGGGCGTCGTAGCCCGCGACGTACAGGGCGGCGCCCTCGCCGTCCGCGACGCCGTGGGCGTAGGCCCAGCTCAGCGCGCAGCCGATCGATTCGAAGTGGCGGGCCTCGGCGCCGAAGGACCACTGCGCGTAGGTGCGCTCGCGGAACCCGGCGCCCTGCGGGAAGCCCTCCGGGGTCGCGATCGTCATGCCGCAGAAAGCGCAGGTGGCGTGGTCCCACGGGGCGGCGTGGGCGTGCGGGCGACCCGCGGGGCGGGGGCCGGACGGGGGCGCGTCGGCGGCGCCGGGGCCGGCACCACCCGCCATCGGACTGCCGGGCATGGGGGTGCCGGACGCGCCGTGGCCGTGCATCATCCCTTGGCCGTGGGCGGAGCCGAGCAGAGCGGCGCCGAGGGCGAGGCCGCCCAGGCGGCGCAGCGCGGTGCGGCGGTCGAGGGTCTCGGGGGCGGGTTCGGTTCGGGCGTCGGGACGATCGGTACCTTGGCTCATGGGCGACCTCGTAGGGGCCGCGGAGCGTGCGAGTCCCCGTCGCGCACGCGGTGCGTGCGCGACGGACGGTCCTCGGGGTCCGCGGGGGGAAGGGGGCGCGCCGAGCTCAGGCGGCGCGCGCGACGACGGGGCGGTCCGCGCCCCTCGCCGGCGGTGCCCGCCCCCACCGCGTCCGCCTCAGGTCGCGCGGCCGCGCGGTCGGCCGCCGGAGCCGCGCGCGGCGCACCGCGACCGCGATCGGTCGAGGTGCCTGCGCGCGCGGCTCCGGCGGCACCGCGAGCCCTCCGACCTCCACCAGGGCATGGACGTGCGCCGGCGTCCCGGCCGGATGCACGTGGCCCACCTCGGGCAGCGCGGCCGCCAGCGCCACCGCGGCCGCCGCCTGCACGAGCAGGACGGCGAGCGCCGTGCGGGCGCCAGTGCGGAGCGCGAGGGCGAGGCGGCGGGTCATCTCGGGTGCATCCTACGGGACGGCGCGCGGCCGGCGCCGCAGCGCCGACCGCCGCCCGCGATCGGCCCTCCCGCGTCGTTCACGGTGCTTTGACGACCCCCCGGCCAGACTGGCGCCGGAGGTGGCCGTGCTCAATAACCTAGCCACGCTACCGGGCGCCTCGGCGCTCGTCGCGATCGGTGCGCTCGCCTACGTGGGGCCCCGCCCCGACGCCCCCGCGACGCTCGTCGCGTTGGCTGCAGCGTGGCCCTCGCTCTGGTTCGCCGCCGGCCTCGTGCTCGCCGGGACCGCCCTCGCGCGCGGTGCACGCGCGCGGCGCGGTGCGGCGGTCGGTTGGACCGTCGCCGTGCTCGCGACGGAGGCCCTGCAACACCCGTGGCTCGCAGCGCTCCTGTTCCCGGACGGCCCGGGCGCGCACCGGTTCCATCCGGCCAGCTACGCCCACCGCGGGACCTTCGATCCCCTCGACGTCGTCGCCGTGCTGGTCGGCTCCGCGCTCGGTTGGACCCTCGCGGTCGCTGCGCTTCGGACGCCGGTGGCCCCGCGCCCCCACCCCGCGCACCACCGGGCCTTCGACCTCGCGCGCCGCGGCGCGCTGCTCGCGGGGGCGGTCGTCGCCACCCTCGCCACGAGCGCGCCCCCGGGACCCTGGGTGTCCGTGACCCTCGAGCCGGCCGTCGTCTGCGAGGGCGACGAGGTCCGCGTCGCCTGGCTCGGCTACCGCGGCGACGCCGACGAGCCTCCCGACCGAGGCGTCTTGAACGCCTGGCCGCCCACCGCCTTCGCGCCGCCGATCGTGAACCTCGAGGTGGCGGTCCCGGGCACGCTCGACGTCGTCGCGGTGCACTCCGGCGGGGTCGGCGCGACCCCGACCCCGTACGGCGGACACGGCTCCGTCTCGGCGCTCGTGCACGCCCGCCCGTGCGACGCCGCCGCTCGCCAGTACCGCCACGACGTCGCCCGCGACGTCGTCGCGCTCGCGCCGGTGCCGGGCAGCGCGGACGTCGTCGCCGCGCTCGATGGCTACGGCGGCTACGACCTGCTCGTGCGCCTCGACGCGGCCGCGAGCGAGGTGGCGAGCGCGTTCGTCACCGGCGAACGCGGGGGCCGCGTCCGCGACCTGGCGGTGGCGGCGGACGGGACGGTCGTGGCGGTCGGCTCGCGGAAATCGGCCGACGTCGGCGTCGACACCGAGGCGGTCGTGTGGCGCTGGCCGGTCGGCGGTGAGGTGGACGCCGGCACGGTGGTCGGACCGACGGCCCCCGGCACCTTGGCCGAAGGCGCCGCGATCGCGCTCGACGCCACCGGTCGGACGTGGGTCGCCTGGACCGAAGGTCCACCTGGCCACACCATCGCCATCCTCGCGGCCTACGCACCGGACGGGACGCTCGAGGCCACGCACACGGTCGCGCCCGCCGAAGGGGTGGCCGAGGCGCATGCGGTCACGCTCGACGCCCTGGGTCGGCCGACGCTGGTCGTGCGCCTCGCCGACGCCGCCGGGGGGATCCGCAGCCCGGTCCTGCACGCGCTCGACGTCGATGGCACGCCGCGCTGGGAGCTCGGACCGTTCGCCTCGAGCACGGCCGCGATCGCGTCGCCGACGCCGGGCACGACCCTGTTCCTGGTCGACGGGGCGCTGCACGCGCTGGACGACGCCACCGGCGGCACGCTCTGGACGACCGCGTTCCCCGAAGGGCAGCGGGGCACGCACCTGACCGTCGACGACGCCGGCGCGGCGGTGGTGGCGGGCCGCGGTCCGTTCCTCCAGCGCTACGCGCCGGACGGCACGCCGGCGAACGGACGGACCTTCGGGAGCGCGCGCGCCGACTACGTCGGAGCGCTCGCGTGGTCGGGGGGCGCGGTCGTCGGGGGTGCGACCGAGGGTGCGTTGGCCACGACCCTCGATCCCATGGGGCTCGAGGAAGCCTTCGTGTTGCGCTTCGCGGACGGGGCGCCGTGACCGGTCGCCCCACCGCACGGTGGGCCCCCTCCGCACGGTGGGACCCCACCGCACGGTGGATCCCGTCGCATGATGGCGCGGACATGGCCGACGCTCCGCTCCTCCCCCCTGGCGCGCTCCCGCCCACCGAACTCCGCACCGCCGACGCCTGGCTGCGCCGCCAACGCGCGGAGGACGCCGTCGCCGACTACGAGGCGGTGATGGCCTCCAAGGAGGCGTTGCGCATCTGGTGCGACGGCGCCTGGCCCGAGGAGGGCTTCACCCTCGAAGAGAACGTCGACGACCTCGCCGGCCACCTCGAGGACGCCGCGGCGGGGACCGCCTACGGCTACACGGTGTGGGACCCGACGGGCACGCGCGTGCTGGGCTCGCTCTACCTCGAACCGACCGCCCCCTTCCTGGACGCCTACGTCGTCGACGACGCCACCCGGGCCGCGCTGGCCACCTGCGACGTCCGCGTCGAACTCTGGCTGCGCGCCGACCTGCCCGACGACGTCGAGCCGCGCGTGCTCGCGTCGGTGCGCGGCTGGCTCCACGACACCTGGCCGTTCCGCCGCCCCGGTTGGGGGAGCCGCCGCGGGATGCACGCGCGCCGCGGCCACCTCGAGGCGCTGGGGTTGGTCGAGGTGGCCGCGCTCGAGAGTCGCGACGGCGCCCGCCGCTTCCACGTACACGCCGCGCCGACCGGCTGAAGGAGCTTCGGCGGTCGGCCCCACGGCACCACCGAGGTCGCAGGACGCGTCCACGGCGCGCCGATCGCCGGTCGGCGTGCGTTCGTCCACGCACTGCGCGCCCCCCAAGCGATACCGTGCCGGCACCGACCTGCCGACCCCGTCCCCCTCCCGTTCCGTCGAGGAGCCTCACCATGCTGCACCCCCGCCCCCTCCGGCGCGCGCTGCCCGTCCTGCTCGCCACGGTGCTCGCGCTCATCCCCACCGCGTTCGCCCAGAACTGCGCGCTCGAGGTCGAGCCCAACGACGCGCCGGCGACCGCGACGCCGCTCGACGGGCGGAGCTGCCTGGTCGGCGCGCTCGAGGGGGACGACCAGGACGCGTGGTGGTGGGAGGTGGACGAGGACGCGTCGGAGCGGGTCTGGCACCTCGAGCTCGACGGCTTCCCGGGACACCTGACGAAGCTCGACGTGGTCCGCGTCGAGATGGCGGCCAACGGCGACGTGACGGGCGCGGACACGCTGATGACGCTTGGGACCCCCGACGGCCGCCAGGTCCGCAGCGGACCGCTCCTGATCGCGCCCGGACGCTACCTCTTGGGGTTCTCGAAGTCCGGCGGCGGCGGCGAGTACGTGCTCCACCTGCGGGCAGGCGACGCGCTCTCCCGCGGGCGCACCGCCTTCGAGCGTTTGGACGCCGCCGGCGCCTTCGCCAGCTACGGCGTGCTGGACGGGCGCACCGAGCTCGCCTGGACCCTCGATGCCGAGGGGGCCGGTTCGAGGTGGGCGGTCGAGGCGCAGGGCGCGTTGGGCACGACGCTGACGCTGGAGCTGCTCGACCCCGACGGCGCGCGCATCGGCCGTGCCACTTCCGGAGCGGACGGCCGCGCCGACCTCCGGAGCCTCGGCCTCACGGAAGGAGCGCATCGGTTGGTCGTGGAGGGCTCCGGTCCGTTCACGCTCGCCGCCGTCGCGACGGGCACCGTCACCGACGGCGACGAGATCGAGCCGAACGATTCGTTCGACCAGGCGAACCTGCTGCGCCTCGACCGGCCGCTGCGGGGCACCGGCACCGACGCCGACTACTACGTCTTCGACATCGGACCCGACGAGGCGGGCCGGCCGTGGGACCTGCACGTCGAGACCTCCGAGCGCGTCGACGTGCGGCTCCACGACGGCGATCGGAACGAGCTCCAACGGCGGAGCGGGAACGGTGGCGTGCTGCGCGGGCTGACGCTGCCCGAAGGGAGCTACTACCTCTACGTCTCGCACGGGACGACCGACCCCTACACGCTCCGCTTCGCCGCGGGCGAGGCGCTGCAGGACGGCTACGAGCGCGAGCCCAACGACACGCTCGCCACGCTCGACCGCCTCTCCGACGACCTCACCGTGCGCGGCACATTCACGGCCCAGGACCGCGACGTCTTCCGCTTCTCCGTCGAGGGGGCCCCTCAGGCATGGCGCGTCCAGGCGATCGGCGAGGGGCTGACGGAGCTGGCCGTCTACTCGATCGGCGGCAGCGAGCTGGCCCGCGTCCGCGAGTCGGGGCGCGCGCGCCTCGACCAGCTGGTCCTGCTGCCGGGCGATCACTTCGTGGAGGTGCGCGGCGACACGGGCACCTACGCGCTGCGGCTGCTGCCGCAAGGACCCGCCCCCGAGCCGCCCGCGCCCGATCCGAGCGCAGCGACCGCGCCGCCCGAACCCCTTCCGGCCACTCCCGCGGCGCCACCGGCCGACGATCCGGTGGCCACCGGGCCGCCGCCGCCGCCCGGGGTCCTCGAGTCGGAGCCGAACGACGACGTCAGCCGCGCCGAGGTCCTCGTCGCCGGCGTCGTGCGGGTCGGCAGCGTCGCCGGCCGGAGCGATCGCGACACGTACCGCTTCTTCCTGGCCGAGGATCAGGTCGTGCGGCTCGAGCTCGCTTCGCCCGAAGGGGCGTCCGTCGCCTTCGACCTGGCGCCCTTCGGCGGGCGCGCGACGCCCCTGGAGCCGGGCGGCGTCGCCTGGTTCGAGCGGCGGTTGCTCGCCGGCTCCTACGACGTCAGCGTCTTCGACCGCGCGAGCACCGGCGGCTGGTACCAGCTGCGCCTCACCCTGCCCGACCCGCTCGCGCGCCCCGCCGACCTCGAGCCCAACGACACGCCCGAGACCGCCGCGCCTTGGCCCGCCGAGTCGGCCTGGTCGGGCCACGTCGGCGAGATCGGCGACGGCGACCACTACCGCCTACCCCGCTTCGCGGACGGCGGCCGGCTCAGCCTGCTCGCCGACCTCCCGGAAGGCTCCACGCTCTCGCTCCTGAGGGACGACAGGGCCACGGGCCTGCGCCCGGACGCCGACGGCCGATTCGAGATCGACCTGGCACCGAACACGGACCAAACCCTGCGGGTGCGCGGCCACGGGACCTACCGCCTCGAAGCGACCTTCGACCCTGCCCCCCGGCCCGACCAGCTCGCGGCGCCGAACGGCGACCCGCGCGCGCGGGTGGCGTTCGACGCCGAGTTCGACGCCGTTCAGGCGTTCGGCGTCGACGGCCAACGGGTGTCCGGAACGCTCGTCGTCGAGAACGCGAGCGACACCGCGCGCACCTTCGACCTCGAGGCCGCGCTCAACCTCCCGGACGCGCGCATCGAGGCGCCGGCGCAGGTGGACGTCCCCGCGGGTGGACGCGCCGAGGTACCGGTCGCGGCGGTGCTGCCGCCGGACCTGCGCGACGACCTGCCGCTGCGCTGGACGCTGGGCGCCCGCGACGAGCTCGGGCTCGCCACCGCGACCCGCACGCTCGTGCCGGTGTGCGAGGCGCCGCCGATCGCGCCGACGACCCTGTGGCCGCTCCCGGAACCGCTGCTCGGGCGCTTCGACGTCGCCTGGACCGCCCTCGGCGCGCGGGCGATCGACGACCCGAACGGGCGCCTCGCCCGCGTGCTCGACGGGCGCGTCGCCCCCTCGGTGGGCGTGCCTCGCAGGGCCGACGAACCGGTGGAGGTGGAGCTCGCGGGCGGTGCTCCGGTGCGCCTCGTCGGCACCGTGCTGCACCCGCTGACGAGCGTTGGCGTGCGCGATCAGCTGCGGCGCTTCGAGGTGTGGACCTCGCTGGACGGCGCGACGTACGAGCGCACCTTCGCCGGCGAGCTGAAGGCCGCGCGGGTGGCGCAGTCCTTCGTGTTCGACGCGCCCGTGACCGCGCGTTTCGCTCGGCTCGTGCCCCTCGACACGCAGGGGGGCGGCGACCGCCCGTATCTCGGTTCCTGGCAGCTCATCGGCGACGACGGAACCGACCTGGGCGAGCGCAACCTCGCCGCCCCGTCGGCCGGCGGTCAGGTGGTGTGGGGCGAACCAGCGTTCCACCCGCGCAACCGCATCCTCGACGCGACGTCCTCGAACGTCACGGTCGACGGCCGCCGGGACGCCGTGACCTTCGTCGTCGGGTTCCAGCACGGCCGCGCGGCGCAGGCGACGCGCGTCGAGTGGGCGGCCGACGGCGGCGATCGCGGAACCCGCGCGACGCAGGTGACGGTCTCGTCCAGCCTCGAGGGCCCGCTCGGACCCTGGACCGAGCTCGGCACCTGGCCGGTGGCGGCCTCGGGCAACAGCGTCTTCGACCTGGATGGGCCCACCTGGGTGCGCTACCTCCGCTTCGACGCGACCGGCCACGATGCCACGGATTCGATCCTCTACCTCCCCAGCGAGGTGCGCGTGTTCGAGCGCCCCGCCGACGCCGGCTACCGTTCGGCGCTCGGCGCCTGGGGGTACGACACCCGGGCGGCCAGCTTCGAGTTCCACGAAGGCGGCGGGCGCAACGCCACCGTCGCCGTCTACGACGACACGGATGGCGTCGACGACGACGGGCCCGAACGCGCCCGGCCGCTGCGCTCCGGCGCCACCTTCTCCGGCACCGTCGCGGTGGCGGAGGACGTCGACTGGCTGCGCGTCACGGTGCCCGAGGGCGAGAACCTGCTCGAGCTGCGCCTCTCCGGCGATCCGGCGATCCGCTACGAGCTGCGCGACGGCGCGGGGACCGCGGTGGTCCACGACGTCGAGGAGGACGGCGACGTCCGCGTGCTGCGCGCCTTCGTCGAGCCCGGCGACTACCTGCTCGGGCTCGAGGAGCCGCGCCGCTCGGTGGCGTTCGTCTGGGACAACTCCGGCAGCATGGGGCCGTTCATCCCCGTCACCTACAACGCGCTCGCGCGCTTCGCCCAAGACCTGGACCCGGCGCGCGAGTACGTGCAGCTCGGCGTGTTCGACGGACCCGACATCACCTGGTTGCTGCCGTACTGGAGCGCCGACCCGCAGCGCGCGCAGCGCGGGATCACCGAGTACGACCGCAGCGCCGGCTCCAGCGACGCGATCAACGCGTTGCTCGCGGCGAGCGACGCGCTGGAGCAGCGCGACGGGGTGCGCGCGATCCTGCTGATCACGGACGCCGAGACCGGGGGCCACAACTCGGAACCGGCGCTGTGGCGATCGCTGGCACGGGTGCGCCCGCTCGTCTTCACCTTCGAGGTCTCGAGCGCCGGCTCCGACGCCGCCCAGGACCTGATGCAGAGTTGGGCCTACGCCGGCAGCGGCGATTACCGCCTGGCGACCAGCGTCGGCGACCTCGACGCCGGTTTCGCCCGCACGGCCTGCCTGCTGCGCCGGCCCAAGGCGTACCGCGTCGAGGTGACCACGGCCTACGAGGCGCCGCCCGGCCCCGGCACGCTGCGCGTGGTGCGCGGCGCGAACGCGGCGCAACCGGCGGTCGAGGTCATCTTCGACGCCTCGGGCTCGATGGGTCAGCGCCTGCCCTCGGGCGCCTCGCGCATCGAGGTCGCCAAGGGGGTGCTCGAGGAGTTCGTGCAGACCGGCCTCCCCGACGGCGTCCCGTTCGCCCTGCGCGCCTTCGGCCACATCACCCCCAACTCCTGCGAGACGCGCCTCGACCTGCCGCTCGCCCCGCTCGACCGCAACGCCGCGCTCTCGGCGGTGCGGGCGATCGAACCCAAGCTCTTCTCGCAGACGCCGATCGCCGCCTCGATCGAGGCGGTCGCCGAGGACCTGGCGGGCTCGGCGGGGCCGAAGTCGATCCTGCTGATCACCGACGGGGTGGAGTCGTGCGACGGCGACCCGCAGGCAGCGGTCGAGGGCTTGCGCGCGGCCGGGATGGACGTGCAGCTGTCGATCGTCTCGTTGGGGCTCGACGACCCCGAGGACGTCGCCGCCTTCGAGGCGCTCGCCGAGGCGGTGGGCGCGAGCTACGTGGGGACGGACGACGTCGCAGGCTTGCGCGAGGCGGTCCTCGCCGCGCTGGCCGTGCCCTACCAGGTGCTGGCGCTCGACGGCACGGTCGTCGCGACCGGGCTGGTCGATGGCGACCCGGTGGAGCTGCCGGCGGGCAGCTACCGGGTGCGGGTCGGCACCGAGCTGCTCGAAGCGCGCGTGCCCGGCGACGGCGCGGTGAACGTGGTGACCGGGCGCTGAACCCCGGAGGCATCCGCCCCTCGGCGCGCACCCGGGGGGCGCGCGATGCTGTGGGGTGGACCGCGCGGCGGTCCTGGAGGGGGTTCGCGTGGACATCCGCACCGCGCAACGCGACGTGCGCACGACCTTCTTGGGCGGCTTCGCAGGCCAGTTGGTCTCGGGGGTGCTTTGGCTCGCCTCGGCGATCCTCGCCACGTGGAGCACGCCGACCGCGGCGATCGCCGTGCTGGTGCTGGGCGGGGTGCTCATCTTCCCGCTCACCCAGGGGACGCTGCGGCTCATGGGGCGGCGCGCCGGTCTGCCGCCCGGGCACCCGATGAACGGCTTGGCGATGCAGGCGGCCTTCGTGCTGCCGCTCCACCTTCCGCTGGTGGGCGCCGCCGCGCTCTACCGGCTCGAGTGGTTCTACCCGGCCTTCATGATCGCGCTCGGCGCCCACTACCTGCCGTTCGTCTTCCTGTACGGCATGTGGCAGTACGCCGTGC
>JAABSI010000021.1 GCA_011390455.1 Trueperaceae bacterium | reverse complement strand
CTGACCACCCCGAACGCCAACCCCCCCGGGTCGTCGCCCAACCGCATGATCGCCCCCTTGCCGAACTGCTTCTCGATCTGGTGCAAGGTGGTGTCGAGCGCCTTCCGTCGTTGTGGTTCCACGTCGATCGCGCCTCCTGACAAACGGCCCGGGGTGCAGGGGGCCCGAAGGCCCGAGCGCCGCGACGGGCGTGGGGTACGGGCGCCGCGGACGGCGCGCCGGATCAAGTCTTCGTCAGGGACCACAAGCCGAACAGAGCGGCGAATGCGAGCCGTTCGTCGCGCCACCCGCGCCCCCGCTGGGGGAGCGTGAGCGCACGCCCGTGGGCCCCTTCGGGCCCGACGACCGCCCAGGAGGCGGTCCAACTCGGTCGTTCGTCCGCAAGGTCCGCGGTGCCCACCCAGGGGGTGAGCGCCACGCCGTGGTCCACACCGAAACGAACGCGAGCGGCCTGCGCGAGCGCCACTGCTTCCGCCCACCCCTCGTGCGCGGTCGTCGGATCCGGATCGGATCCCCGCAGGTCCTGCGCCAGTTCTGGCGCGCGCACCGCGAAGGGTGCGTGGGTGGCGTCGGGCGCCTCGAGCACGGCCAGCGCGTCGTCGCGCCATGCTATCACGGCGCCCGACAGCGTTTCCGAGCGCAACGGGTCCGCCTCGGCCGCCTCCGCGAGCAAGGTCGCGAGCAACCCGCCCGACGTGCGGTCGACGAGCGCGAGGCGGCCGCCGCGGACCACCAGCGCGTCGAGCGCCCGCCCGGCGAGTTCGCTCCCGTCCTCGCCCCAGACGTGCTCGCCGAGGGCGTCGGCCACCGCGCGGGCGACCGGATCGAGCAACGATTGCGCGGCCGCCTCGTCGCGGGCCTTGGCGGCGACGCGCACGTGCACGCCGTCGCGCTTGGCGTAGGTGGCGACGCTCGGGTTGCCCGCCTCGGTCCAGGCGGTCAACCGCTCGGCGACGTGCGACTCGCCCAGGCCGTAGGTCTTGAAGGTGCGCGCCCGGAACCGCGCCGTGGGGAACGCCAGCCGCGGTTCCACCTGCTCGGTCCACATGGGGAGCAGCTCGCGCGGCGGTCCGGGCAGCGCCGCGATCACGGCGGGGCGACCGCCGGCCAACCCCGCCGGGACCCGCACGAACCAGCCCGGTGCGGTCCCGTTCGGGTTGGGCAGCGCTTCGGCCGACGGGACGAGCCATGCCTGCTTGAGGTTGCGCTCGGGCATCGTGCGCCGCGAGCGGGCGAAGAAGGCCCGCAGGTCGGTCGCGAGGGCCGCGTCGACCGTCGGGGTCTCGCCGAGCAGGTCGGCGATCGCCTCGCGAGTGAGGTCGTCGTCGGTGGGGCCGAGCCCGCCGCTGAGCACGACCAGATCGCTGCGGGTGACGGCCGCGCGCAGCGCCTCGGTGATGCGGCCGCGGTTGTCGCCGACCCGTTGCGACCACAGGACGTCGACGCTGCGGTCGGCGAGCCGCTGCGCGAGCCAAGCGGTGTTGGTGTCGACGATCTCGCCGAGCAGGAGCTCGGTGCCCACCGCGAGGAGTTCGGCGCGGTGCACGCCAGGGGCTGGGGTCGGATGCATGCGCGAGGCTACCGCTGCGGGCGCGCTCGCGGCACCGGACGAGCGACGCCGTCCACTCGGGGTCCCCGGCACGGTTCTCGACGGGGGGCGGTGCTAGCATGCCGCATGAACCGCATGGACCCTTCGAGCGCCGTCCTGCACGAGATGAGCGCCGCATGAAGCCCACCACGCTCGGCGCCCTGAAGGCGTCGCCGCTCGCGGCCCACGCCGGCCGCAGCGTGCACGACGAGCTGCGCACGAACCTGATCGAGCGCCTCCGCGAGCGCCGTCCGGTGTTCCCCGGGGTGCTGGGCTACGACGACACCGTCGTGCCCCAGCTCGTGAACGCGGTGCTCTCGCGCCACCACTTCATCCTCCTCGGGTTGCGCGGTCAGGCGAAGACCCGGCTGCTGCGCTCCTTGACCGACCTGCTCGATGCGGAGGTGCCGATCATCGCCGGCGCCGAGCTGCCGGACGACCCGCTCGCGCCGGTGACGGTCGAGGGCAAGGCGATCGTCGCGGAGGCCGGCGACGCCACGCCGATCGCCTGGCTCCCGCGCGACGCGCGCTACGTCGAGAAACTCGCGACCCCCGACGTCACGGTGGCCGACCTGATCGGCGACGTCGATCCGATCAAGGCCGCCCGCCTCGGCACCCAGCTCGGCGACCCGCGCGCCATCCACTACGGGCTGCTGCCCCGCGCCAACCGGGGGGTCTTCGCGGTGAACGAGCTGCCGGACCTGGCCGGCAAGGTCCAGGTCGCGCTCTTCAACGTGATGCAGGAGGGCGACGTGCAGGTCAAGGGCTACCCGTTGCGCCTGCCGCTCGACGTGGTCCTCGTCTTCAGCGCCAACCCCGAGGACTACACCGCGCGCGGCAAGATCATCACCCCGCTCAAGGACCGCATCGGGAGCGAGATCCGCACGCACTACCCGCGCACCGTCGAGGACGGCATGCGCGTCACCGCCCAAGAGGCGTGGGTCGAACGCGACACGGGCGTGGTGATGCCCGCGTTCGTCGCCGAGATCGTCGAGGAGGTCGCGTTCCAGGCGCGCGACGACGCGCGCGTCGACAAGCACGCCGGCGTCTCGCAGCGGCTGCCGATCAGCCTGCTCGAAGCGGTGGCGTCGAACGCCGAGCGCCGCGGCCTCGTCCTCGGCCGCCCCCCGATCGCCCGCACGTCGGACCTCTACGCCGCGCTGACCGCCATCACCGGCAAGCTCGAGCTCGAGTACGAGGGGGAGCTCAAGGGCGGTGAGGCGGTCGCCCGCGACGTGGTGCGGCGCGCGGTCGGCCAGGTGTTCGGGCGCCGCCTCGGGGCCACGTCCGTCGAGGACGTCGTCGCCTGGTTCGGCGAGGACCAGAGCGTGCGGATCGGCGAAGACCTCCCGCCCGACGCGGTGCTCGAGTTGGCGGCGACCGTGCCCGGGCTGATCCCCGCCGCGCGCGCCGTTGCCGAGGGCGAGGGGGCCGAGGCCCTCGCCGTCGCCGTGGAGTTCGTCCTCGAGGGGCTCGTCGCGCGCCGCGAGGTGGCGCGCTCCGAGGAGCGCGGCTACGTCGCCGCCGAACCCGATCCGATCGCCGCACGGGCCGCGCGCCCGCGCTGGAACTGAGGTCCGGCCGCCGGATGAAGGCCGTCCGCTACTCCAAGTACGAGGCCACGCTCGAGGACCTCGACACCGCCGACCTGATGGCGATGCTCCAGGACCAGCTCTTGGCGTCCGGCTTCGAGCGCGATCCGTACGCCCCCGACCCCGACGCGCGCCCGACGCTCGACGACCTGTACGAGATGATCGCCGAGGCGCTGCTCGATGCCGGGCTCGTCGGCGAGGACCTGTTGGACGCCGCGATGAAGTCGGACGACTGGCGGGAGAGCGAGCTGGGGCGGATCGTGCGCTCGCTCGCCGAGCGGCTGGAGCGCGACGGGTACCTGCGGCCGGGCGACGGCGAGGCGCCGGGCGCGCCGGCGCCCGGCGGCGTGGGGGAGGCGCAGGATCCGGGGGCGGCGCGCTTCGAGTTGACCGACAAGTCGATCGACTTCCTCGGCTACCGGACGCTCAAGGACGTGCTCGGCGCGGCCGGCGCTGCCTCGATCGGCGCCCACGAGACCGACGCGATCACCACCGGCGTGGAGACGACCGGCGCGTCGCGGCCCTACGCCTTCGGCGACGCGCTCAACCTCGACGTCACCGAGACCTTCAAGCAGGCCGCGCGGCGCGGTCTCGAGGGCGGGTTGGTGCTCGAGGAGGGCGACCTGTGGGTCCACGAGAGCGAGCTGACGTCGAGCTGCGCGACGGTCGTGCTGCTGGATTGCTCCCACTCGATGATCCTGTACGGAGAGGACCGCTTCACGCCGGCGAAGCGCGTGGCGCTGGCGCTGGCGCACATGGTGCGGACGCAGTTCCCCGGCGACACCGTGCGCTTCGTGTTGTTCCACGATTCGGCGGAGGAGGTACCGATCCACCGCTTGGCGACGTCGCAGGTCGGGCCGTACCACACGAACACCGCCGAGGGCTTGCGCCTGGCGCAGAAGATCCTCGCCCGCCAGCGCAAGGACATGAAGCAGATCGTGATGATCACCGACGGCAAGCCGTCGGCGATCACCCTCCCGGGCGGGCGCATCTACAAGAACGCCTACGGGCTCGACCCGCTGGTCCTCGGGGAGACGCTGCGCGAGGTCGGCGCCTGCCGCCGCAGCGGCATCCAGGTGAACACCTTCATGCTCGCGCGCGATCCGGAGCTGATCGCCTTCGTGCAGCGCGTCGCGCGCATGACCCGCGGCAAGGCGTACTTCACGACCCCTGGGACGATCGGCCGCTACGTGCTGCAGGACTTCCAGGCGCGGCGCACCAAGATGGTCAACTAGTCGAGTCGGCGCGTGAGGCGGTCGACCGCCTGGACCGACGGCGCGTGGTTCGGGTCGACCGCCCGAGCCGCCTTGTAGGCCGCTTCCGCTTGCGCCAGGTCGCCGAGCGCCTCGAAGGCCTCGCCGAGGCGGTACCAGGCTTCGACGTACTCCGGCCCGGGCGGGCGCGCGAGGCCCGGGTCGTTCGCCTCGAACACGTCGAGCGCGCGTCGGAACGCCGCGACGGCTTCGTCCCAACGCTCGAGCGAGGCGAGCACGCGGCCGCGGGCCAGGTCGGGCCACGCTTCGAGGCGCCCCTCCGCGGTCTCGGCGGCCGCGGCGAAGGCCGTGAGCGCGTCCTCGTCGAGCCCGTTCTGCCACGCGATGCGCCCCCAGTCCATCGCGTACGCGTAGCTCGGTTGGCGCAGGAAGGCGATCTGCAGCTGCCGGGCCGCCCCGAGGCCATCGCCCTGGGCGGCGCGGATCAGACCCCCCAGGTGCACGTGCGCCGCGGGCACGCCGCCGTCCACGAGCGACGTGGCCACTTCGAGGCGCGCCGACGCCCCGGCCACGTCGCCCGTCAGGAACAGCGCGGTCGCCAGCAGCAGATGCGCCTCCGGGTCGTCGGGGCGCGCGTCGACGAGGTTGGGTCCGTTGAGCTGGGCGGCCGAGTTCCAGTACCCGCGCGCGATCAGGTCGCGCATGGCGGCCACCGGATCCTGCGCGTGCGCCAGCCCGCTCGCGAGGGCGAGGAGGAGGCCGAGGGTCAGGAGGGGGGCGGGCGCGCGCACGGTGCAGTCTACGGGTGCACCGATGAGCGCAGGTGAAGCGCTTCGCGCAGCAGCCACTCGACCCCGGCCGCGGCGCGCGACCGTTCGTGCGCGACCGCGGCCGCGTCCAGGTACGGGGCGGCCACGAAGGGCGCCAGCGCGGCGACGGCGGCCGCCACCCCGGCCGCCTCCGACGGCATCGGGGCGACGGGCGCCCCGATGCGGGCGCCGAAGCCGGTCACCTTGGGTCGTACGCGAGGCCGGCCACGGGCGCCCCCGCGACCGCCCCGAGGACCATCCCGTGCAGGCGACCGCTCAGGACCGCGT
Organism: Trueperaceae bacterium; assembly: GCA_011390455.1. Next base: position 32,772 of record JAABSI010000021.1, on the reverse strand, counting down.
GGGCGCCGGCGAACGCGGCGAGGAGCTCGTCGGGACGGTGGGCCGTCCGGTGTTCGGCGTTCGGGAAGGTGCGGAGGAGCCGCTCGACCTCGTCGGCGTCGCGCCGGGGATCGACCGCCGCCACGCGCACCGGCCCGCCCGCGTCCGCCCATGCGCGGGCGCAGGCGACGAGGGCGTCGGTGAGGAGCGGGTACCCGGCGCGGGGGACGAGCACGAGCGGCGCCGGCGCGCCGGGCTCCGGGGCCGGCGCGGGGTCGAGCAGCAGGGCGGTGTCGGCGACCGGGTGCGCGTCGAGGCCGAGCTCGGCGGCCAGCTCCAGCGACGGAGCGTCGCGCAGGCCCAACGCCACGCCGCGCAGCACGCGGCGCACCGCGCGGGCCCCGCGGGGCGAGAGCGGTCCGAGCGATTGGGCGAACACCGCGACCGGTCGGCGGGCGACGCGCGCCGCGGCGACGACGCCGAGGTAGTACGCCAGCGAGCGGAACGAGGTGGCGTCCTGCAGCAGGCCGCCGCCACCGCTCACCACCGCGTCGACCCGCGCCAGCGCCGCGAGCGTGCCCCCGAACCGGTCCACGGCGGCCACCCCGTGCTCCGTCCGGGTGCGGGCCGGCGCCACGGAGGCGACGATCGCCTCGACGCCGCGCTGCCGCAGGGCCGCGAGCAACCCGGCGAGCAGCGCCTCGTCGCCGAGGTTGCCGGCTCCCACGTACCCGGAGATCAGGATCCGAGGGCGGCGGGGCGCCGGGCTCGCGCTCAGCGGTCGCCCCCGAGCCACGTCCGGACGGCGCGCTCCGCCATCCGCACCAGCGGCCACAGCAGCAGCCCGGCGGCGACGGCCAGGACCAGCGCGATGCCCGTGCGTTGCAGCGAGACCAACAGGGGGGTGTGGTAGTGGCTGAAGCTGTTGAGCACGCTCGCCTGGGCCACGACCCCGGCGACGAGCAGGCCGCCGCGCGCCCACCAGGGCCAGCGCACCTGGAGCAGCGCGAGCAGCGCGAGCGGGTGGCCGAGCAACTCCTTGAATCGTGGCCGCACGAACAGGTCGGCGAGGGCGCTGCGCAGCGCCAGCTCCACCTCGCTCGCGCCGATGATCGGGAAGTTGCCGCGCCGCAGCACCACGAGCCCGAGGGCGGCGACCACGACGAGCGCCACCGCGACCTCGCCCAACCGCACCGGATGGCCCCAGACGAGCCGGACCCACGCCGCAGGGCGCCGTTGGCGGAAGAGCACGATCGCCGCGAAGAGCGCGGGCGGCACCACCAGGGTGGCGGCGACGCCGGCGAACGGCTCGAGCGCGAGCATGGTCGCGCGGTCGCTGCCGACCGCGGCGAGGAGCGCCGCCCCGACGAGCGAGACCCCGGTCGCGCCCACCAGCGCCCACGGGCGCCACGGCAGGAGGGCGAAGCCGAGGACGGGGAAGACCAGCGCCGCGACGAGCGCGAGCGCCGCCCAGTCGAGGCCGCCGGCGAGGACGGCGAGCCCCGCCACGGCCGCCGCGGCCCAGCCCCCCCACGGGGCGGGGAAGGCCGTCGCCAACAAGACCAGGCCGGCGACGATGCCCAGCGCGGCGCCGAGCCGCGCCCAGAGCGCCGGCGCGTAGCCCGCGTCGGGTGGCGCGATCGGCCCGACCTCGAAGCCCTCGCGCGCGAGCGCGTCGTGGAGCCCCGCGACGAGCGCCTCGGTGTTGGCGACCATGTCGCCGAGCTGCTCCTCGGTGTACGGCCGCAGGTAGAGGACCCGCACGTGGCGCTCGTTGGCGGCGAGCAGGTACTTCTCGATCAGGTCGTCGGGCCGGAGGCGCAGGTTCTGGTAGTCCTGGTTGAAGGAGAGCAGCCGCGCCGTGGGCACCCGGCGGGCGAGGTCGACCAGGCCGTCCTGCGGGGTGCCTTCGATCAGCGCGGTCAGACGGTCCTCGGAAGCGGCGGCCAGTTCGTCCACCGCGCTCGGATGGCCGGCGACCTGGAGCCCGGCGTGGATCAGCACCCCGGCCTCCTCGGGGAAATCGAGGCCGACGCCCTGCAGGTTCGGGAAGTTGCGCGGCCGGTAGGCGATGGCGAACCCGGCGTCGACCCACGCCGCCACCTGGGCGCGGTCGGGTCCGGCCGGCCGCGTGCGCAGGCTCTCGCCGGGCCACCACCACCAGGTGCGCCCCGCGACCTCCGCCGCTCGCGCCGCGGGCCGATGCTTCTCCAGCGCGCCGTCGGCCGCCCCGGGCACCAGCTCGGCGATCGCGGTGGCGTCGGCGGGGATCGGGGGCGGGAGTTCGCCCGCGGCCACCGCCAGTGCGCGCAGCTCGCTGCCGAGCAGCGCGGCGATGGCGCCCTTGCGCGCGAGCGTCTCGAGCGTGTCCTCGTACAGCGCGACGCCCCCGAGGCCCAGGTCGCGGTAGCGGAGCCCGAGTTCGAGGCTGCTGGTGCCGAGGTACGCCGCCTGCTCGGCCAGGGCCAGCTCGTCCATGACGACCAGCACGCGCCGGTCGCGCCCCTCGCCGGCGGCCCGCTCGACGACGAGCCAGCCCGCGGGCAGCAGCGACAGGGCCAGCACCCAGACGGCCACCCGCTGCAGCGGGGTCACCCGAGCCCCGCCCCCGGGGCCGTGGGCCCCTCGTCCGGCCGGCGGCTTCGACCCACGGTCGGACCGGCGGGGTCCGCGGCCGCCGCGCCGGCCGGTGCGAGCCGCACCACGTCGCGCACGAAGCCGCGCAGGACGGCGAGCGCCGGCCGGTTGGCGCCGCCCTCGGGCACGATCAGGTCGGCGTGGCGCTTCGACGGCTCGCAGTGGCGGTCGTGCATCGGTTTGACCGTCTGCCGGTACTGGTCGATCACGGACTCGGCGGTGCGCCCGCGCTCGCGCACGTCGCGCTCGAGGCGGCGGATGAAGCGCTCGTCCGGGGGCGCGTCGACGAAGACCTTGACGTCGAGGCGCCGCCGCAGTTCGCGGTCGGCGAGCACCAGGATGCCTTCGACGACGACGACCGGGGTCGGTGCGAGGCGCAGCGTCCGTTCGGTGCGATCGAACGCGGCGAAGTCGTACACGGGGCGGTCGACCGCCTCGCCGCGCCGCAGCGCGTCGAGGTGGCGGAGGAGCAGTTCGGTGTCGAAGGCCGCGGGCTCGTCGTAGTTCGCGGCGGCGCGCGCGGCGAGGTCCAGGTGCGGCTGGGCTCGGTAGTACGCGTCGTGCGGCACCACCGTGACGAAGTCGGCGCCGGCGGCGGCGACGAGCGCGTGGGCGACCGTCGTCTTGCCGGATCCGGTGCCGCCGGCGATGCCGATGACGAGGCACGGCGCGCCGCCGTCCGTCGCGCCGACCGCCCCCACCTCGGGCCCGCGGTGCGGGTTCAGCTCGCGACCGCCCGGGAGCGCGCCCGTCGCTGGGCGACGGCGGCGCGGATGAAGCCCGTGAACGGTGGGCTCGGGCGCATCAGCCGCGAGGTGAACTCGGGGTGCGACTGGACGGCGACGAAGTACGGATGGTCGCTCAGCTCGATCGCCTCCACCAACCCCTCGCCGCGGCCGCGCATGCCGGGCGTGACCCCCGACACGACGAGGCCTGCGTCGCGCAAGGCCGCGACGTAGCGCGGGTTGACCTCGTAGCGGTGGCGATGGCGCTCGTGCACCGTCCCGCCGGCGCCCGTCGAGGTGCCGCCGCCGTGCTCGAGGCGCGTGGCGTAGACGTCCGCGAGGCGCGTTCCCGGCTGCACCGACATGGGCCACGAGCCGAGGCGCATGGTGCCGCCCATGCCCTCGACCTCGAGCTGTTCGGGCATCAGGTCGACGACCGGGTGCGGCGTGTACGGATCGAACTCGGTCGAGTTCGCCGCCTCCAAGCCGGCCACGTGGCGCGCGAACTCGATCACGGCCACCTGCATGCCGAGGCAGATGCCCAGGTAGGGCACGCGCTGCTCGCGCGCGAAGCGCGCCGCGAGGACCTTCCCCTCGATGCCGCGCACCCCGAACCCGCCGGGGACGAGCACGCCGTCGAACGCCGCGAGCTGGTCGACGTCGCCGTCGGCCACCGCTTCGGCCGACACCCAGTCGATGTCGACCTGGGCGCGGTTGGCGATGCCCGCGTGCTTGAGCGCCTCCATCAGGCTCAGGTAGGCGTCCGGCATGGCCACGTACTTGCCGACGACGCCGATCGAGACCCGCTCCTCGGGTTGACGGAGCACGCGCACGGCGTCTTGCCACACGCGCAGTTCGGGGGTGACGCGCTCGAGGCCGAGGTGCCGTTCGAGGAGCCGCGGGAGCCCCTGCTGTTCGAGCATCTCCGGGACCGCGTAGACGTGGTCGGCGTCGTAGGCGCTGAAGACGGCGTCGCTCTCGACGTTGGTGAAGAGCGCGATCTTGCGGCGCGCCTCGTCGGGGACCGGGGTCTTGCTGCGCACGACGAGCCCGTCGGGCTGGATGCCGTACCCGCGCAACGCCGCGACCGAGTGCTGCGTCGGCTTGGTCTTGTACTCCTCGCTCGACCCGAGGTAGGGCAGCAGGGTGACGTGCAGGTACAGCGAACGATCGCGCCCCACCTCGAAGCGCATCTGGCGGATCGCTTCGAGGAAGGGCAGCGACTCGATGTCGCCGACGGTGCCGCCGACCTCGACGAGCACGATCTCCGCGTGCGCCGCTTCGCCCACCTCGTAGATGCGCGCCTTGATCTCGTCGGTGACGTGCGGGATGACCTGCACGGTCTGCGACAGGTAGGCGCCCTGCCGCTCCTTCTGGATGACCGCCTGGTAGACCTGGCCGGTCGTGATGTTGTTGCCGCGCCCGAGGTCGACGTCCAGGAAGCGTTCGTACGTGCCGATGTCGAGGTCGGTCTCGGCCCCGTCGTCGGTGACGAACACCTCGCCGTGCTCGTACGGCCGCATCGTGCCCGCGTCGACGTTGATGTAGGGGTCGATCTTGACCGCCGTGACGCGGTAGCCGCGGGCGCGCAGCAGCGCCCCGACGCTCGAGGTCGTGATGCCCTTGCCCAGGCTCGAGACGACGCCACCCGTGACGAAGACGTACTTGGTGCGTTGATCCACCGGTTCACCTTCTCCCGGGCGGTCATCGTAGCACCGCTCCGTGCTACGTTTCGGACCGGCGCCGCGCTGGACCGTGCGCGCCGAGGCCATCGATGACCGAACCCCACCACGGCCGCCGTCGCGGCATCCTCTTCGTCATGACCGGTGCGTCCGGCGTGGGCAAGGGCACCCTCCGGGAAGCCGCTGCCGACGCCCTCGCGGACGTCGTCTATTCGATCTCGGCGACCACCCGGCCGCGCCGCGAGGGGGAGGTCGATGGCGTGCACTACCACTTCCTCGATCGCGCCGAGTTCGAGCGCCGCGTCGCGGAGGGATCCATGCTCGAGCACGCCGAGTACGTCGGCGACCTCTACGGCACCCCGGCCGGGGCCGTCGACGCCGCCCTCGCCGACGGCCGCGACGTCTTGCTCGAGATCGAGCTCGATGGGGCGCGGCAGGTCAAGCGCGCGCGCCCCGAAGCCGTGATGCTGTTCATCGCCCCGCCCTCGCTCGCCGAGCTCGAACGCCGCTTGCGCGGCCGCGGCACCGACCCCGAGGCGAAGATCCAGAAGCGCCTCGCGCGCGCGCGCGACGAGATCCGAGCGCTGCGCGAGTTCGACTACGTCGTCGTCAACGACGCCCTGGAGCCGGCCGCGGCGACCTTCCGGGCGATCCTCACGGCCGAGCGAGCGAGCGCGCGACTCCTGAGCGACGCGCAGATCGCCGCCTTCCTGCGCGAGTGACGGCGGCGGCGCCAGGTCTGCTAGACTCACCGGATGCGGTCGCTCCGGGCGACGCGCACGCGTACCCACCCGGACGCACCCTATGAGGAGGGCCCCATGGCACAGACGGGCTACGACCGCCTGCTGGCGTTGACCGATTCCCGCTACCGCTTGTCGATGATCGTCGCGCGCCGCGCCGCGCAGCTCAAAGGGGGCATCCCCACGACGCTCGACGTCGACGAGATGCCCGAGGCGCGCCTGAACACCGTGACGATCTCCATGAAGGAGTTCGAGCTCGGACGCGACGTCCGCTTCGGCGAGGACCTGCCGGCCTCCGAGGACCTGCGGCGCGTGGTGCTCGAGGAGCGGCGCCGCGAGGAGCCGAGCTTCACGGTCACGCGGACCCCGTTCGAGGACGAGGACGAGGACGTCTGACGCGACGGGGGTCGGCGCCCGCGATGGCGCCGGCGGTACCTACCGAACGTCGGTAGGTCGTCCTGCCGTACGATGAGCGCCACATGCCGAGCAAAGAGTACCGCCAACGCCTGATCGAGGAACTCGTCGAGCACGAGTTCGTCTCGACCCAGGCCGAGATCGCCGAGCACCTCGCCCGCCGCGGCATCAAGGTGACGCAGGCGACCATCAGCCGCGACGTCAACGAGCTCCGACTCGTGCGCCTGCCGGCCGGGAACGGTCAGCATCGCTACCGCTCGACGCCGCTCGCGGCGCAGGAGGACGTGCTCGGCGAGTTGGCCCAGCGCTTCAAGCTCTTCGTGCGCCACCTCGACCGGGGCGACAACCTGCTCGTCGTCGAGACCGACGAGGGCCACGCCAGCGGCATCGCGTACGTGATCGACAAGCTCGACCGCGAGGAGATCGTCGGCACGCTGGCCGGTCAGAACACGATCCTGGTCGTGTGCCGCGGCATCCCGGCCGCCGAATCGCTGCTCGCCGAGTTCGAGTCGCTGCTCGACTGATCGCCGGTCGCACCGGGTCGCCGCGCGCCGACCTCCGCCCCACCTCCGCGTGCGCGGACTCGGTTCTCATCGACCCCCCGTGCTAGCCTCTGCGGCACCACGGAGGTCTCCATGCAGCGCATCCTCATCGTCGTCGTCGCCAGCCTGATCGCTTGGGCGTCGGCCGCCGACGTCGCCGTCCACCCCTTCCGAAGCCAGGACCCGGTGCTCGGGGTCGCCGTCGCCGAGCGTCTCTCCGACGCGCTCGTCGGCGTCGACGTGCTCGGTCCGGAGCTCGTCCCCGCCCTCGTGGCGCCCATCGTGGTGCCCGGGGGCTTCTTCAACCCGGTCGCGCTGCTGCCGGCCGGGGTCACGGACCGGAGCGGCGTCGCGGTCTTGGGCGACGCGTTGGGCATCGACGCCGTCTCGGGCGAGGTGTCGATCGGCGCCGATGGCCTCCGGCTGGACCTGTGGGGCGCGATCGACGGCCGGGTGCTCGGCGCGACGGTGACGGCGCCGGTCGATGCGCCCGAGCGGCTCGCCGCGAGCGGCGCCGCGGTCGTCGCGCGCTGGATCGGGGCCACGGTCCGACCGGTGCGGCCGCTGGATCTGTCGGGACCGGACGGCGAGGCCGCGCGCGCCCGCGCCCTGCTGGGCGCCGGCTTCGTGGCCGAGGCGCAGGCGGCGCTCGCCGGCCTCGAGGCCCCCGAGGCGGCCGACGCCGAGCTCCTCGCGGCCCTCGACGCCGTGCTCGGCGGCGCCGACGGTGCGCCGCCGGCCCTCGGTGCGGTCGTCGCGCTGTACCAGGGCGAGGGTGCGGCCACGGCCGCCGCCTTCGAGCGCTGGGTGGACGCGGGCGCGCCGCCGGTCGCGCACGTCTGGCTCGGTGCGATCGCGAGGAGCGTCCAGGACGACGCAGCCGCCCGGCTCGCCTTCGACGCCGCGGCGGGGTACCCGTACGGCCGGGCGGCGCGCGCGGCGGATCGCGCGGCGGCCGGCGACGAGGCCGGCGCCCGCGACGACCTCGCGCGCGTCGAACAAGCCGGCGGCGGGCCCGCGGCGCTCGCGGCCGCCTCGCTGGTCGCGCAAGCGCTCGACGACGCGCCCCGCGAGGACCGTTTGCTCGAGGCGCTCGGTCGCGTGGCCCCGTTCCTCCCGTACTCGTTCGAGCGCCGCTCCTTCCTCGCGTTCGATCGCGACGACGCGCTCACGGCGGCGCAGACCTTGACGATCGCGGTCGACCTCGATCCGGACAACGACCTCTACTGGACCAACCTCGGCTGGGCGCGCTACCTCCTCGGCGACCTCGAGCGTTCGGAGACGGCCTCGAGGCGCGCGATCGAGCTCGATGCCGGCCAGTTCATCGCCCGCTACAACCTCGGCCTCGTCGAGGTGGTCACCCGCCGCCTCGACGACGCCCTGGCCACGTACGCCGGGGCCATCCGGCTCGATCCGGACGTCGACGACGAGGCGATCGTCGACCTCGTCGTGGCCGAAGAGCGCTACCCGGCGGCCCTCGGCGTCCCCTTCGCGCTCGGCGTCCTGCTCGAGCAGGAGGGCGACCGAGCCGCCGCGGCGGCCGCCTTCGAGCGCTACGCCGAACGCGCTGCCTCGATGCCCGACGCGGTCGACGCCGGGCGGGTCGCCGAGGCACGGCGCCGCGCCGCGACGCTGAACGCGCCGCCGGCCCCGATCGAGGTGCTCGGTGCTCCGCGGCTGTCGCTCGGCGCCCGGGGCGCGGCGCTCGACGCGCTCCGTTCCGGCGACGTGGCGACCGTCGCGTTCGAGGTGAGCACGCCCGGCGACGCGCTCCCGCGGCGCCTGGAGGTCGAAGCCACCCTGAGCGACCGCGAGGGCGACGAGCTCGCGCGCGCCAGCGCCACCGTCGACGTCCCGACCGGAGCGATCGGCTTCGTCGTCGATGCCCTCCGGATCGAGATCCCGGCGGACCTGCCGGCGGGCGCGTACGTGCTCGACGTCGTCGCGCGCGGCGACGGCCTCGAAGCCGCCGCGACGCGCGACGTGCCCGTCGAGGGCGGGGCAAGCACGTTCCGGCGGTTGGTCGGCCGGGGGCTGGTGCCCACCGCCTTGGAGACCGGCCAGGCGCTGGTGACCGAGCGCGACCTGACGCTCGGCGACGCCGCCCTGCTCGATCGGTTGGTGCAGGAGCTGCAGATCGCGGCGCCGGCCGCCGGCGACGTCCTGCCGGCCATCGAGGAGGGGCGCTTCGCAGGCCTCGACGGTGGCGAGGCCTTCGCCGCGAGCGGCCCCGACGACGTCGCGGCGTTCCTGGCGCACCTGGTCGCGAGCGGGGCGCGCGACGCGAGCTTCGCGTTCGTCGATGCCTACGCGCAGTGGATCGTGGACGGGGCGCCCGAAGCGCCCTGAGCGATCGCCCCCGAGCGTCCGAACGGAGGCGGCCGCGCACCCGGCGCGCGGCCGCCGGTTTCAGTTCAGCAGTCGCTCGGCGATGCGGAAGCCGCCGGCGTACGTGCCGATCACCGAGCCGAGGGTGGCCAAGGCGAAGACCAGCAGCGTGCGCGCGGCTCGGTTCGACCACCAGCCCGAGGCGGTCGTGACGTCGCGGCGGAGCGCCGCCAGGTCGCCGACGCGGGGGCGCCGGAGGGCCAGTTCGACCCCTGCCGCGACGAACCCGGCGCCGACGAACGGGTTGAGCGAGGTGAACGGCGCCGCCAAGGCGGTGGCGAGCACCGTGAGCGGGTGACCGAGGGCGATCACCACCCCGAGGCCGGCTAGCCCGCCGTTGAGGATCGTCCAGTCGAGCAGCAGCCGCCAGCCGAGGTCCGGCTCGCGGGCGAACCCGATGGCGAACCCGGTCAGGACCAAGGCCACGAGCGCCCACGGGGCCCAGCGCTGCCAGGCGCCGGGCTTCGGCGTCGTGCGCAGCGCCGCGAGCCGCTCGCGGGTGGCCTCGGGCCCGACGTCGGGCTCTTCGAGCGCGGCCGCGAGGCCGGCGAGGTGCCCGGCGCCGATCACGACGAGCACCGAGCGCGGGCGCGCGCCGGCGGCGTCGGCGGCCGCGAGCTCCTGGCGCAAGCGCAACGCCATGTAGCGGTCGCGCTCGGCGATGAGCGGCTCGAAGACGCGCGCCTCGTCCTCGGCGAACTCGGCGAAGGTGCTCGCGAGGACGTCGCCCTCCTTGAGCCGCTCGATCTCCGCCTCGGCGACGGGCTGGCGGTTGAGCACGCTCCCCACGACGCCCGCGAGCAGGGTCGCGCGCTGCCACCACGGGACGTTGGCGACGACCCGGCGCAGCGTGGTGCCCAGGTCGCGGTCGACGAGCCAGAGCCGGGCGCCGCGCGCTTTCGTCGCCGCGATCGCCGCGCGCATCTCGGCGCCCGGCTCGATGCCGAGCTGGTCGGCGAGGCGCTGCTGGAAGGCGCCGAGCGCGAGGCTCACGGCCACCATGCCGAGCTTCTTCTGCCGCCAGGCGTCGAGGAGGTCGAGGCGCGCGAAGGCCTTGGCGTCGTCGAGGGCGGCGAAGCGACCGGCGTCGAGCTCGATCGCCACGGCGTCGGGGGCATCCCGTTCGATCGCTTCGCGCACCTCCTCGGCGCTGCGGCGCGAGACATGGGCGGTGCCCAGGAGCGTGACCTGGGTACCCCCGACGTCGAGCACGCGGCGCGGGCCGTCGACCGGGCCATTGGGGGCGGCGGGATGGGGGAGCGTCATGGGCGCGAGTCTACCGCCGGGTACCGACCGACGCCCGGCTACGATGGACGGGATGATGCCTGGGCCCCCCACCAGCCTCGCGGCGGCCGCCGCGTCCCTGCACGCGCAGGTGCGCCTCGCGAGGATCTGGCTGCCGGCGCTGATCGTCGGGGTGGTGCTGCTGCATCAGCTCGTCGTCGTGCCCGCGGCCCCCGAGGCGGTGCGCTTCTGGGTGCAGCTCCTGTTCTACGCGATCCTCGGCCCGGCGGTGACCTTCGTCGTCCTGGACCGCATCGCCGAGGCGCTGCTCGAGCGCGAGAAGGCGCAGCTCGAGCTCCAGCGCCTCTACGGCGAGCTCCGCGACAGCTACGCGGTGCTGGGCGCCCTGCAGCGCATCACCGAGCGCTTCGCGGCGGCGCCCGACCTCGAGACCGCGGTCCGCGCCGCGGCCGCGGGCGTCCGTGAGGCCACCGGAGCCCGCGCGGCCGCCGTCGTGCTCGGTCAGCGCGTGTTGGCCGTCGACGCGGCGACCGGGTACCGCTCCGAGCAGGTCGCGGCGCACGCGCTGGCCGCCGATCGCGCGGAGGCCGGCGCCGGCGACCCGCTGCCATGGGCCGGTTCGGAGGCCGTGCTCGCCGTACCCATGGCCTGGGGCGGGCGCCACGAGGGGGTGCTGTGGGCCTGCTTCGACGCGGCGCCCGACGCGCAGCAGCAGGAGACGCTGGCGATCGTGGCGGCGGACTTCGCGGCGTCGGCCGAGGCGGTGCAGGGCCGCACGCGCGACCTGCTCACGCTGTTCGAGGTCGATCGCAGCATCCGGGCCGAGGGCAACCTCGCGCGCTTGCTCGACAGCCTCCTGACGCGCATGGCCGCGCGCGTCGGTGCCACGGGCGCCGGCGTGTTCCTGCGGGACGAGGAGGGGGCGCTGGAGCTCCGAGCGGCCGTGGGCGATGCGAGTCGGGCGGCCTTGGAGGCCCCGACGCCGCCGCTGCGCTCGGGCGAGGGGCCCGTCGGACGCGCCGTCGCCGACCGCGTGAGCGTCGTCGTGCGCGCGCTCGACGACGAGGAACGGCGGGCCGGGGGGCCGCTGTTCGAGGGCGCCGGTTCGGCGACGCTCCTGCCGCTCGTCGTGGGCGAACCGACGGCCGCGGCGCTCGGGGTCGTCGTCCTCACCCACCCCGAGCCCGATCGCTTCGACGACGCGAGCCTCCCGTTCCTGACGCTCCTGGCGAACCAGGTCGCGCTGGCGGTGCGGAACGCCGACGCCTACCTCCAGGCGGAGGAGCTGGCGATCGCCGAGGAGCGGGCGCGCATCGCGCGCGAGATCCACGACGGGGTGGCGCAGTCGCTGGCCTTCGCGGCGCTGAAGCTCGACCTGGTGTCGCGCCTGTTCGCCAAGGACCCGGCGAAGGCCGATGCGGAGTTGCGGCGCGCCAAGGAGACGATCCGCGAGATGATCCGCGAGGTGCGCCGCAGCATCTTCGCGCTGCGCCCGGTCGACCTGGAGCGCTTCGGCTTGGTCGAGACGCTGCGGCGCTACGCGATCGACTTCGGGCAACAGAACGACGTCGCGGTCGAGATCGACCTGGCGCCCTTGGGGGAGCTCTCGATGAAGTCGGAGACGGTGCTCTTCCGGACTTTCCAGGAGGCGATGAACAACGTCGCCAAGCACGCCCGCGCGCCGAGCGTGCGGGTGGCGCTGGTGGCCGACGAGGACGGCGACGGCGTCGTCCTCTCGATCGAGGACGACGGCGTCGGCTTCGTGCCCGACGAGGCGCGCGACCGGGTGACCTCGGCGGGCGGTCTGGGCCTGCGGCAGATGGCCGAGCGGGTCGCCAAGCGCGGCGGGCACCTCGACGTGGTCAGCACGCCGGGCCACGGAACGAAGGTGCGGGTGCGGGTCCCCCGTTGAGGGGTCCCGCACCCGCATCCGGCCGCGGAGCGGCCGGCCCTTACTTGCGGTAGCTGGTGCCGAAGCGCTTCTGGAACTTCTCGACCCGGCCCTCGGTGTCGATGAAGCGCTGCTGGCCCGTGTAGAACGGGTGGTTGCCCGACCAGACGTCGACGTGCACTTCGGGGCGCGTGCTGTACGTCTCGAGCACCACCTGGCCCTCGCAGACGACCTTGCAGGGCACCATCTTGGGGTGGATGTTCTTCTTCATCGTGTCCTCCGTGGGCGCCGACGGACCGCGCCCGGGGCACGGACGGGGGTCGTGCCCGAACCGACCGAGCGTAGCACACACCCGCGCGGGGTGCGTGGGTTCCCGCGGACGGCGCGCGGGGTGCGCGTCGTTCAGGTGCCGGCGCCCGGCTCCACCGCGCCGCGCACCTGCCGCTGGACCCGCGCCAGGATGGCGGCCATGCCGCGCAGGCGCAGCGGCGAGATCGCTTTCGCCAAGCCCAGGGCGTCCGCGAAGTCGCCGGGCACGGCGAGCACCTCCTCGACGGTCGCCCCGTCGAGGCCGGCGTGCAGGATGCCGGCGAAGCCGCGCGTGGTCGGCGACTCCTCGGGTGCGTCGAAGTGCAGCCGCACGCGTCGGTCGGCGCCGACCTCGGTCGCGACGAAGAACGGCGTTTGGCACTCGGTGACGCGTTCGAACAGGTCGGGGCGGTCGCGGAGGGCGTCGGGCAGCGGCGGCAGCGCGTCGGCCTGCTCGAGGAGCAGCTCGAGGGCGAGCGGCGCCGGCACGGCCCGGAAGGTCGCGACGAGCGCGGCCAGGCGGTCGGGGAGGGCGGGAGCGGGCATGGCCGCAGGATACGGCGGTGCTACCCTGGGGCGGTCATGCAGGGCTACCCCGACCGCACCCTCATCGTCCCCCGTGGGCCCGTCGACGCCGTGGCGCACGTGCCCGGTTCGAAGTCGATCACCAACCGCGCGCTCCTGGTGGCGGCGCTGGCCCGCGGCTCCTCCCACCTCACGGGCGCCCTCGTCGCCGAGGACGCGGCGGTCATGGTCCGTGCCCTGAACGTCCTCGGTGCCCACGTGCGCCCCGACCCCGACGACCCCACCCGCATCGACGTGGTCGGCGTCGACGGCCGCTGGTCGAGCACCGGTGCGGAATTGGACCTCGCGCTCTCGGGTACCTCGCTGCGCTTCCTGACCGCGGCCGTCGCGCTCGGGCATGGCCGCTTCGTGCTCGACGGCGTGCACCGGATGCGCGAGCGGCCGGTCGGCGACCTGATCGGGGCGCTGCGCGGCCTCGGGGTCGACGCCCACGCGGCCGGGGGCGACGCGTTCCCGCCGGTGACGATCCAGGCCGACGGCCTTCCCGGCGGGACCGCGCGCGTCGCCGGCGATCGCTCGTCGCAGTTCCTCTCCGGGCTCCTGCTGGCCGCCCCCTACGCCCGCGGCCCCGTCGCCGTCGAGGTCGACGGGGTGCTCCAGTCCAAGCCGTTCGTCGACCTGACGATCGAGGTCATGCGCGCGTTCGGGGTCGAGGTCGTGCGCGACGGCTACCGACGCTTCGAGGCGCGGCCGGCCGCGTACCTCGGCCGGGACTTCGCGATCGAAGGGGACGCGATGGCGGCGGGGTACGCCTGGGGCGTCGCCGCGATGGCGGGCGGGCGCGTCCGGGTGACCAACGTCGGTGCGGACTCGGCGCAGGGCGACAAGCACCTGCTCGACGTGCTGGGTCGGATGGGGTGCGCGGTCGCCTGGACGGCGACCGGGTCCGAGGCCGCGCTGCCCGCGGGCGCCCGGCTGCGTGGCGGCACCTTCGACCTCAACGACCTCCCGGACCAAGCGCAGACGCTGGCCGTGCTCGCGCTCGCCGCCGACGCGCCGGTGCATATCGTCAACGTCGGCAACCTGCGGATCAAGGAGACCGATCGGCTGCATGCGCTCGCCGTGGAGCTCCGCAAGTTCGGGGCGCGGGTCGAGGAGCACGACGATGCGCTCAGCATCGAGCCGATCGAGGCGCCGCCGGCGACCGTCGAGGTCGACACCTACGGCGACCACCGCATGGCGATGGCGTTCGCGCTGGCCGGCGCGCGCTGGCCGGGCGTGCGGGTGCGCGACCCCGGCTGCGTGGCCAAGACGTACCCGGGGTTCTTCGACGACCTGAGGGCCTGGGGCGTCGGTGTGGAGGCCTCGTGAGCGGGTCGCAGGCGCGCGACCCCGGCGTGGTCACCTTCGACGGCCCGGCCGCGTCCGGCAAGTCCACCGTCGCCCGGCGCGTCGCGGCGGCGCTCGGGGTCCCCTTCGTGTCGTCGGGGGTGCTGTACCGCGTCGCGACGCTGCTCGCGACCCGCGCCGACGTGGTGCTGGACGACGCGGAGGCGGTGCTCTCGGCGCTCGAGGCGCACGTGGTCGAGTTGCGCCCGGGCCTGGACGGCGACGCCGTCCGCGTCGATGGCGACGACGTGACGGCCGCGCTCCACAGCGACGCCGTCGACGCCGCCGTGTCGCGGGTGGCCGCCCACGCACCGGTGCGGGCCTGGGTCGACGCCCGCCTCCGCGAGATGCCGCGGCCCTTCGTGATCGACGGGCGCGACATGGGTTCGGTCGTGTTCCCGGACGCGGCGCACAAGTTCTACCTGACCGCCGCGCCCGAGGTCCGCGCGGCCCGCCGCGTGGGGGAGCGCGCCGCCGAGCTCGCCGAGGTCGCCGAGGCGATCCGCCGGCGCGACGCGCTCGACGCCCGGCAGCTCGCGCCGGCGCCGGACGCCCAGCACCTCGACACCAGCAGCCTCGACCTCGATCAGGTGGTCGCGTGGGTGCTCGGCCGCCTGGCGTCGGTGGCGGCCACGTGAGCGGCCGGTACGTGGGGGCGTCGTCGGGCGTCGGCCGCGACGTGGGCACCGCTTGGGGCCGGCCGAGCGCGGCGCTCGAGCGGGTGGTCGTGACCAGCACCTCGCACAAACCCTCGGCGCACGCGCCGGCGCGGCGGATCGCCGCGCGCTTCGCGGCCGCCGGGATCGACGTGGTGCTCGATCTGGACGGCGACCGGCCGATCGGCGACCTGCGGCCCGCGCCGGACCTGGTCGTCGCGGTGGGCGGCGACGGCACCCTGCTGGCGACGGCGCGACGGCTCTCCGGGCGCCCGTTCCCGGTGCTCGGGGTGAACCTCGGCAAGCTCGGCTTCCTCGCGGCCTTCGGGGTCGAGGAGGCCTTGGCGTACGCGGACGGCGTCGACCCGGTCGGCTGGCGCGCCGTGGCGGCGGCGAGCCTCTCGGTCTCGGTGCGCGGTGGCCCGCCGGTCGTCGCGCTCAACGACGTCACCGTGTCGCAAGGCGTGATGACCCGGTTGGTGCGCGTCCGGCTCGACGTCGACGGCTTCCTGGCGGCCGAGTACCGCGCCGACGGCGTCGTCGTGAGCACCCCGGTGGGGTCGACGGCGTACTCGTTGTCGTTGGGCGGCCCCATCCTGCTGCACGAGCTGCGCGCGCTCCTCGTGATGCCGGTGGCGCCTCAGGCGCTCGCGAACCGTCCGATCGTCCTCGGCGCCGACGCTCGCCTGAGGCTGACCATCGAAGGGCGCGCCGACGAGATCGCGCTCGTCCTGGACGGTCAGGAGCGCATCGACCTCGGCAGCGGCGACGCCTTCGAGGTCGCGCTCGGCCCCGACGTCGTGCGGCTCGTGCCGGCTGGGTACGACCCGTTCGCGGTGCTGCGCCGCAAGCTCCGGTGGACCGAGGGACCTGCGCTCGACGGGGCGGCGGAGCTGGATCCGATCCGGGACGACGCCGTCCTGGACGGTCGTGAATCGTGAGGTGCACCCTTGGTTCGACGGCGTTCGGTGGGCGATGATCGGCGCATGACCGTGATCCCTCCCGAGTTCTTCCGTCGCCAGGACGAGGAGCCGGACGAACGCTTCTACGCCGTTCCGCGCCCGGATTCCCACCTCGACGACGATGCCGACGCGGTCGTGACCCGCTGGTACGACGAGCGCCTCCCCGCCGAGGGCCCGATCCTCGACCTCTTCGCCGGCGCCCGCTCGCACCTGCCGGAGCGCTTGCGCGACGCGGTCGGCGTGGGGCTCGACCGGGTCGCCCTGGCGCGCAACCCGCAGCTCCGCGCGCACCACGTGCTCGACCTCAACGAAGACCCGTCGTTGCCCTTCGCGGACGGGTCGCTCGCTGCGGTCGTCTGCACGGCCAGCGTCCAGTACCTCACCCGACCCATCGATCTCGTCCGCGAGGTCGGCCGCGTCCTGCGCCCTGGCGCACCGTTCCTCGTCGTGTTCGGCAAGCGCATGTTCCCGACCAAGGCCGTGCTCTGTTGGCGTGCATCGGACGACGAAGCGCATCTGCGTCTGGTGCGCGGCTACCTCTCGGCGGCCGGCGGCTTCGCGCCCCCCGAGCTCCACGGCCATCGCCCCGAGGGGGGCGAGCCGCTCTACCTGATCGCGACCCGCGCGGATCCGTCCGTCGCCCCCGACTGAATCGTGGCGCCGCCGCCCCGTTCGCTCTGGGTGGTGGCCAACGGCCACGGCGAGGACGCGATCGCCGCGGCCCTGCTGGTGGAACTGCGCGCGCGTCTGCCGGCTTGGCGCTTCGTCGCGTTCCCGGTGGTCGGCGTCGGGGCCGCGTTCGACGAGGTCGACGTACCGATCCTCGGGCCGCGGCGGCGGCTCCCCGCGGACGGTCTGACCCTGCACCACCCGAGCCTCCTGTGGGCCGACCTGCGCGCGGGCCTGCTCGCCGTCAGCCTGCTCCAGGTGCGGGCGCTGTGGGCCGGCCGGGCCGACGCCGTGCTCGTGGTCGGCGACGTGTACGCGCAGGGCCTGGCGGGGCTGCTGCGCGGCGCCCGGCGCTTCGTCGTCCAGCCGCTGGTGTCGGTCCGGTTGGCCGAGGGGGGCGGACGGGTGGCGTGGAACCGCGCCTTCATGGAGCGCATCCGGGCGCCGGAGCGGGCGCTGCTGCGCCGCGCCGAAGCCGTCTACCCGCGCGACGAGGCGACCGCGGCGTGGCTGCGCGCGCATGGGGTGGGCTCGGCCCGCTTCCTCGGCAACCCGATGATGGATGGCTTGACGGGCCGGCCGCTCGGTGGTAGCCGGCCCGGCGCGACCCTCGCGCTCCTGCCGGGTTCGCGCGCGTACGCCGAGCGGGCCCTGCGGACGATGGCGGCCGGCATGGCGGCCCTCGCCGATGCCGGTGCGCCGTGCCTCGGATGGGTCGCCTGGACGCGCGGCGATCCGCCGCCGCCCCCGGCCGGGTGGCGGAGCGGAGAGGTCGGCGGCCACCCCGGCTGGCGCCGCGGCGACCTGCGGGTGGGGTTCGTCGCCCATCGCTTCCCGGACGTCCTCGCGAGCGCCGACGCCGTGTTGGGGACGTCCGGCACCGCTCAGGAGCAGGCGGCCGGGCTGGGCCTACCCGTCGTCGCGTTCCCGGTCGAGCCCGCGTACGGCGGCGCCTTCCTCGCGAACCAGAAGCGCCTGCTGGGGGGCGCGCTCCAGGTCGTGGAGCCGGATCCGGCGGCCGTCGCCGCCGGTCTGCGGCGAGCGCTGGACGATCCCGAGGTCCGGGCGGCGGCGCGCCGCGACGGGCCCGAGCGACTGGGTCCCGCCGGGGGCACGGTCGCGATCGCGGCGGACGTTGCCGCGCGCCTGACGGTCGACGCCCCGGGGTGACGCGACCGGCCCTGGTGGCTCGTTCAGGCGGGGGCCACGGGCGCGACGGCCGAGGCCTCGGCCTCGGCGAGCATCTCGGCGAGGCGCGAGCGGCACCGGTCGTGCTTCTTCGCGTACGCGCCCGCGGCGTAGTGCGGGTCGAAGAGATCGGCGAGGGCGACGTCGCCCGTGAGCCAGAGCGGCACCCGCTGGTCGTAGAGCTTGTCGATGAAGTGGACCCAGCGCAGCGCGCGCTGTTGATCCGGGATCGGCTCCGCGCCCGCGACCACGAAGGCGCGCGCCGCCCGACCCCAGGCGCCGTAGCGCACCGGGTGGAGGTCGGCGAGCGCGGCATGGAGCTCGCTCCAGGAGGCGTGGACGGCGTCGTCGGGCGCCGCGGCGGCGGCGGCCGGCGCGAGCAGCGGCCGGTCGCGATCGGCGAACCGGTGGTCGGGACCGTCGATGCGCACGGTGCGGAAGCGCGCCGCGATCGACTGGATCTCGCGGCGGAACGACGCCGCATCGAACCGCCCCTCGCCCTGGGCGTTGGGGGCGGTGTTCGACGTGGTCAGGACCCGAGCGCCCCGATCGAACACGTGGGCCAGGAAGGTCTTGACGATCAGGGTGTTGCCCGGGTCGTCGAGCTCGAACTCGTCGATGCAGTAGAGCCGCTCGTCGCCGAGCTCCTCCAGGGCGCGCGGCATCCCGAGCGTGCCGATCGCGGCGACGAGCTCGGCGAACGACAGGTAGACCTTGCGCGGCTCGGAGGAGGCGTGCCACAGGGCCGCGAGTAGGTGCGTCTTGCCGACCCCGAAGCCGCCGTCGAGGTAGAGCCCGGTCGCTCCGGCCGGCTCGGGACGGCGCCAGGACCAACGACGACGAGCCGCTGGCAGGTGCGCGAAGGCCTGCACGGCGGCGAGCGCTTCGGCCTGGGTCGGGTGCGCAGGACGATAATCCGCGAAGCGCACGGTGCCGAAGCGCGGCGGCGGCACCCAGTCCTCGCGCCTCGGGAGCGCGGGGGCGGGGAGGTCGGCGAGGCGGCGCACGGGCGGGAACGTACCACGCCTCCGGCCCCCGGCCGGTCGCGTTGGGCAGGGCGTCGGTGCGCCCGTGCGCGGCGACGCGGCGATCGCCGACGCCGCTCCCCGAGCCCACGTCCGTTGACGCGTGGGGGCTCGGCTGCGTACCCTCGCCTCGGTTCGTGCGGCGGGGAAGTCCGGTGAGAGTCCGGCGCTGTCCCGCAACGGTCACCGCGCGTCGCTCCGCGACGCAAGGGAGCCCGAACACCGCCGGCGAACGACACCGCACCCCTTGCGCGGACGAGGGAGGGCGAGCGGCGTACGCCGACCGGAGGGTCGCGCGCGCCACGACGCGCACGGCCGAGGTGCCGAAGGCGTCGCCCCTCGAGCGCAAGCGCCTTCGGAGGCCTTGCATGCACCCCCAACCCCGAACCACCCCCGGCCGCGCTCGCGGTCGCGCACGCGCGCTCGCGGCGGCGCTCGCCGTCCTCGCCTACGCGGTGGCGCCCATGGCCGCAGCCCAGCCCGTGCAGGCGACGGACGCGCTCGGACGCGACGTCGCGCTGGCGGCGCCGGCGCTGCGGATCGTCTCGATGGTCCCGAGCCACACCGAGACCGTCTGCGCGCTCGGCGCGTGCGACCGGTTGGTCGGCCGCGACGCCCTCAGCGACGCTCCGGACGCCGCGCTCGCCGCCCCGTCGCTCGGTACGGCCTTCGCCCCGGACCTCGAGGCGCTCGTCGCGGCCGCGCCGGACCTGGTGCTCGGCGACGCCTTCACCGGACTCGCCGAGGCCCTGGCCCCGTTCGGCATCGCGGTCTACGCCGGCACCCCGCAGCGGCTCGACGACCTCGCCCCGTACTTCGCCGACCTCGGCGCCCTGCTCGGGCTCGACGCCGAAGCCGCCGCCCTCGCCGCCGAGGTCGCGGCCGGTTTCGACGCCGTGCGCGCTGCGGTCGCCGAACTGCCGCGCCCGACGGTGTTCGTCGAGATCGACGCGACCCCGTACGCCGCGGGACCGACCTCGCTGGTCGGCGCGGTCGTGGAGCTCGCCGGCGGGGCGCACGTCGTCGACGCCGCGCAGGGCGACTACCCCCAGATCGATCCCGAGTACGTCGTGGCACGGGACCCCGAGGTGATCCTCCTGATGGACGCTCCGTACGGCGTGACCGCGGAGCAGGTCGCCGCGCGGCCCGGGTGGTCGGGTCTGCGCGCGGTCCGGGACGGGCGGGTGCTCGAGCTCGCGATGGCCGAGGTCGATGCGCTCTCGCGTCCGGGGCCGCGCCTCGTCGAAGCGGCGTGGGCGATCGCGCGCCTGCTGCACCCGGGACGCTTCTGACCACCGCCGGCGGGGGCGAGCCGAGCGTCGCGGCCGTGGGCCGCGTCGTCGGGGGCTCCGCGCCCGCCGGCACCGGCTGGGCGATCGCGGTCTCGGTCGCCGTGCTCGTCCTCGTCGTCCTGGGCGCCGCGATGCTCGGTTCCGTGGCTCTGGCGCCCGGCGAGGTGTTCGCCGCCGTCGGCCGCGCGCTCGCCCGCGCGCTGGGGGTGGCGAGCGCCCCCGCCGACCTGGCCGAGACCATCGTGGTGCAGATCCGCTTGCCGCGCGTGCTCGCGGCGGCGGTCGTCGGCGCAGCCCTGGCGCTCGCCGGAGCGGCGCTCCAGGGCGTGTTCCGCAACCCGCTCGCCGATCCCTACCTGCTCGGGGCCGCGTCGGGCGCCGGGCTGGCGGCGGCGCTCGTGCTCGTCCTGGGGACGGCGGGCGCCTGGTGGGCGAGCGCCGGCGTCGGCGTGGCGGCCTTCGTCGGCGCGCTGGCCACCGTCGCCCTGGTGGTCGCCCTCGCGCGTCAAGGCACCCGCGTCCCCGTCGTGCCGCTCGTCCTGGCCGGCGTCGTCGTCGGCTCCAGCCTCTCCGCCGGGACGTCCTTCGTCCTCCTCGCCGCGCGCGAGCAGGCGGCCGGCGTGCTCGCGTGGCTGCTCGGCAGCTTCGCCTTCGCCTCGTGGGGTCAGCTCGCCTGGGCGGTCCCGGCGCTGCTCTTGGCCGGCGCGGTCGTGATCGCCGCGGCCCGCGGCCTCGACGTGCTGCAGCTCGGCGACGCGGCGGCGGCGCAGTTGGGGTTGCCGGTCGAGCCCTTCAAGGTGGCGGTCGTGGCCGCGAGCACGCTCGCGACGGCCGCCGCGGTCGCGACCGCGGGGGTGATCGGCTTCGTGGGGCTCGTGGTGCCGCACGCCGTGCGGTTGGTGGTCGGCCCCGGCCACCGCCGACTGCTGCCGCTCTCGGCGCTCTGGGGCGCCACCTTCGTGGTGGCGGCCGACGTGCTCGCGCGGACGGTGATCGCGCCGGCGGAGGTTCCCGTCGGGGTGGTGACGGCGCTGGCCGGCGCCCCCTTCTTCCTGCTCCTCCTGCGGCGCCACGCCGCGCGCGGGGCGGCATGACGGAGCGGGGCGCGGTGCTCGACCTGCGCTCGGTGGCCGCGGGCTACGGCGCGCGCCGGGTGCTCCACGGCGTCTCCTTCGCGCTGGCCGCGGGCGAGGTGGTGGGGTTGGTCGGTCCCAACGGCGCCGGCAAGTCCACGCTCGTCGCGGTGGCGGCCCGGGGTCTGGCGCCGTCCGCCGGCCAGGTCCTCCTCGACGGCCGGCCGATCGAGGGCCTCGGACGGCGCGCGCTCGCGCGCCGCATCGCGGTCGTGCCCCAGGGCGGCGAGTTGCCCGAAGGGTTCACGGTGGACGAGGTGGTGGCGATGGGGCGCACCCCCCACGCGGGCTTCCTGCGCGGCCCGATGCCGGCGGACGAGGCGGCGATCGACTCGGCGCTGCGCCGCACCGACGTGCTCGAGTTGCGGGCGCGCCGCGTCGAGACGCTCTCCGGCGGCGAGCGGCAGCGCGTCGTCCTCGCGCGCGCCCTGGCGCAGGACCCGGGGGTCCTGCTCCTCGACGAGCCGACGAACCACCTCGACCTGCGCTACCAGGTCGAGACGCTGCGGGCGGCCCGCGCGGCGGCCGCCCACGGCGTGGCGGTGCTCGTCGTCGTGCACGACCTCAACCTGGCCGCGCGCGCGTGCGATCGCGTGGCCCTGCTCGAAGCCGGGCGCATCGTGGCGCACGGGCCCCCGGCGGCCGTGTTCACCGAGGCGCGCCTGCGCTCGGTCTATCAGGCCGACGTGCGCGTGCACGCGCTGGACGGGGTGCCGACCGTGGTGCCGGGCCCGCTGCCGTGACGTCCGGCTACCCGGGGGGTGGATCGAAGCGGGCGTGCACCGCGCGGGCGAGCTCGTAGTGCTCGACGAGCCCCTCGGTCGACGCGCGCCAGGACCAGTGCTCCATGTCCGCGCGCGCGGCCCGTCCCAGGCGGACGCGCAGCAACGGATCGGCGATCAGCCGCCGGAGCTGTTCCGTCAGGTCGCCGAGGTCGCCCGGGGTGAACATCAGTCCGTTCTCCTCGTGGCGGATCACGTCGGGCACGCCGCCGGCGCGCGCGCCTACGGCCGGGATCCCCGAGGCCATCGCCTCCATCGCCACGAACCCCAACGTCTCGGTGTCCGAGGGGAAGGCGAGGACGTCGGCGCTCGCGTAGGCGCGCGCCAGTTCCTCGCCGGTCATGTAGCCCATGAACTTCGTGTTCGTGCCGGCGAAGCGCGCGCGCATCGCGGCCTCCGCCGGACCCGAGCCGATCACCGCCAGACGCACGCCCGGCAGTTGCGTCACGGGGGCGTACAGCCAATCCAGGCGCTTCTCGGCCGAGACCCGACCGACGTAGAGCAGCAGCGGCGCGTCGGGGTGCCCGTCCGAGAGGCGCGCGCGCATCGCGGGGTCGCGCTTCGCCGGGTCGTAGCGCTCGGTATCGACCGCCTTGCGCCAGAGCCGGACGCGCTGGATCCCGAGGCCGCGCGCCGAGTTGACCATCGGCTGCGAGGTGCAGAGGTTGACGTGCGCGCGGTTGTGGACGTCGCGCAGGAACACCCGCGAGATCGGGCTCAGGAACGGCAGCTTCAGGTGCACCGCGTACTGGGTGATGTCGGTGTGGTACGAGGCCAACAGCGGCAGGTCCCGTTGGTTCGCGACCATCGTCCCCCAGAGCCCCAGGATCACCGGGTTGACCACGTGCACCACGTCGGGCGCGAAGGCGTCGAGCTCGCGCCCGAGGCGCGGCCGCGGCAAGCCGAGGAACAACTCCGGGTACCAGGGTCGGAACGAGATCGCCGGCACCGGTACGACCCGGTGCCCGGCGACCTCGGCCGGCGGGTCGTGCGGCGCGAACACGAGCGCCTCGTGCCCGAGGGCGCGCAGCTGCTCCAGCGTGCGCACGACGCGCGTGACCACCCCGTCGATCTTGGGGAGGAAGGTCTCGGTGAAGATCGCGACGCGCATCGAGGATCGACGTCCGGTGCGGCTCCGGTCAGACCGGAGCGGGGTCCGAGGTGGGCTCCGGTACGCCGGCCGCCTGCGCCTTCGTCCACGTGCTGGTGCACGGGATCTTGTCGAGGTCGGCGCGGTGCGCGTAGCGCTTGGCGACGTCGGTGACCTCCGCGAGGAGCCCGTCGTCGAGGGTGGTCGGCTCGAGCCCGAGGTCGAGGAAGAGGTCGTTGCGCACGTGCAGGTCGTTCTCGGCGTCCTCCTTGCGCGGGTTCGCCGTGAACGAGACTTGCGCCCCCGTGAGGCCCGCGACCTTCTGGGCGAGCTCGCGCACGCGGTGCGTCTCGGTCATCTGGTTGAGGATCCGGACGCGCTCGCCCCGCTCCGGCGGGTTCTCGATCGCCAGCTGGATGCAGCGCACCGTGTCGCGGATGTGGATGAAGGCGCGCGTCTGGCCGCCGGTGCCGTGGACCGTGAGCGGGTAGCCGACGGCGGCCTGCATCAGGAAGCGGTTCAGGACGGTGCCGTAGTCGCCGTCGTAATCGAAGCGGTTGACGAGGCGCTCGTCGCGCAGCGTCTCGGGGGTGTTGGTGCCCCACACGATGCCCTGGTGCAGGTCGGTGATGCGGACCTCGTCGTTCTTGGCGTAGTACGCGAAGAACAGTTGGTCCTGGGTCTTGGTCATGTGGTAGATCGACCCCGGGTTGCTCGGGTAGAGGATCTCCTGCTGGACGCGGTCGCCGTCGTCGGTGACCACCTCGATCGGGAGGTACCCCTCCGGGATCTTCATGCCCGCGGTGCCGTACCCGTAGACGCCCATGGTGCCGAGGTGGGCGAGGTGGACGTCGACGCCGGACTCGACGATCGCCGCGAGCACGTTGTGCGTCGCGTTCAGGTTGTTGCGCACGGTGTAGCGCTTGTGGGCGCTGCTCTTCATGGAGTACGGGGCGGCCCGCTGCTCGGCGAAGTGCACGATCGCGTCGGGGCGCTCGTCCTGGATCAGCGTGAGCAGCCGGTGGTAGTGCTCGGCGACGTCGAGGCGCTCGAAGCGGATGCTCCGGCCCGAGATCTCGCGCCACGCCTTGAGGCGCGTGCCCATCGGGGTGATGGGGGTGAGGCTGCCGGCTTCGAGCTCGAGGTCGATGGCGCGGCGGCTCAGGTTGTCGACGATGACCACGTCGTGGCCGAGCGCGGACAGGTGCAGGCTGGTGGGCCAGCCGCAGAAGCCGTCGCCGCCGAGGATGAAGACCTTCATGACGTCCTCCGTAGGGGCCGCGCGCCGCGCTGGGACGCGTCCGACGCGCAGGGTACCACCGCCCGCTTCAGCCGCCGGTCAGCGCTTGGACGCGCCGACGCACGCGACGCCAGGTGCGGCGTCCACGCGACGCCCACAGGCGGCGGCGGTACCCGGCCTGACCGGCATGCCACGAGGACGGTCGGACGAAGGACGAGACCACCGCCGTGGCGATGTAGAAGGGGTGGAGCAGCGCCCACCCCACCAACGGCAGCCCGGTCAGATCGCGCCGGCCGATGCGCACGAGCCCGACGTGCGCGCCGCCGATCTCGACGGTGAGCTTGACCGCCCACAGGCCGAGCACGACCGGCGCCGCCCCCGGCGCGAAGGGGAGCACGAGCAGCGCCGCGGCGAGCGCCACGCTCTGGAACCCGAGCAGGGCGATGCCGAGCCAGAAGGCCGGATGGTACTGGTCCACGTGGTGGTACCGGGAGACCCAGCGTCGGCGCTGGAGCAGCAGGGCCCGCCAGGACGGCATGGGGGCGGTGAGGACGGCGGCATCGGGGTGATCGAGGAACACCGACCGCGCCCGGGGGAGTCGGGTCAGCCGTTGGGCGAGCAGGTCTTCGTCGCCGGACGGGGCCCGACCCGCGATGCCGAAACCGCCCGCCCGCTCGAAGGCGGCGCGGCGGTACGCCTGATCGTTCGCGCTCGACGCGAAGGCGCGCCCGGCGCGCACCATCGACCGCGAGGTGAACATGAGCGACAACCAGTCGATCGCCTCGAAGCGCTCGCGGAAGGAGCGGGCCTCGCCGGGGCCGCGCGTCGTGACCGTCCCGAGCACGAGCACGACGTCGGGATCGGCGAAGGGCGCCACCATGGCGCGCACCCACCCCCGCGGCACCCGGCAGTCGGCGTCGGTGGTGAGGACGATCGCGCCGCTTCCGGCCCGCAGCCCTTGGGCCACCGCGTGCACCTTGGGCGCCCACCGCCGGGACGCGCTGCGCACCTGCACCAGTCGGACCCGCGGATCGCGGGCGGCGGCGGTGCGCACGACGTCGGCCGTGCCGTCCGTCGAGCGGTCGTCGACCACGTAGATCGACAACACGCCCGGGTACTCGACGGCTTGCAGCGTGGCCAGGGTGGCCGGCAGCGCAGCGGCCTCGTCGTGGGCGGGGACGACGACGTCGACGTCCGGCCACCCCCCCGGGGGCGCGGGGGGCGCCGAGGCGGTGTGCGCCGGCGTCGCCAGCACGCCGGCCGCGACCCAGAGGAGGACGGCCACGTGCGCGAGCACGAGGGTGGCGAGGAGCGCCAGCGCGAGGTCCATGAACGTGGCGACGCTACCATGGCCGTCCGTCACGCGAACGAGGCGCGCGGACGTCCAGGCCGGCGCCGTGCTACGCTTCCTGGTCGTGCGCGTCGGCTTCCTCACCCACCTGATGTGGGACCGGTACGGTCCCTTCTGGAGCTCGATGGTGCGGGCGGCGGGCGCCGACGTGGTCCGGCCGGATCCCGACGCCGTGCTCGAGCGCTTGACCGATCCGCGCGTGGGCGACGTCGCGGCCGTCGCCTTCCGGTTGGCCCTCGCCGCCGCGCTCGCCCTCGAGGAGGCCGACCTGATCGTGGTCCCGCGCCTCAACCCGGAGCGCGACGGGGGCCCCGGCGGCGCCCAGGACCCGTGGATCGGCGACCTCCCCGCGGCGCTGGCCCGCGCGCGCGGCGCCGGACCCGCCCTATGGCCGGTCGCCGCCGACCTCACGCTGCCGCTCGAGACGGCCGCGGTGTCGCTCCTGGCGCACCTCGTGCACGAACCCGCCAAGGTGCGGCGGATCTGGGCCCAGCACCGCGCGGCCGCACGGCCACCGCGTCGGGCCCCCGTGGAGGGCCGCGTGCGCCCGTCGGACCTGCGCACGGTCGCCGTGGTCGGCCAGCCCTGGCTCGCGACGCCCGAGGTGGCCCGGCTGGCGACCGGGCCCACCGAGCAGCCGACCGGCCCCTACGCGCTCGACCCGGCCGAACTGCGGGCCGAAGGGCGCCGCGTCGATGCCCGCTTGATCGACACGGACGCGGAGGCGCTCGGCGCGATCCGGCGCTTCGGCCGATCGGCGGGGGTCGACGTGCTGCGCCTGGTGATCGACGGCGGCTCGGGCAGCGATGCGTGGCTCGCGCGCCGGGCCGAGGCGCTGGCGCCGCGCCGGCTCGAGGTCGTCGATCTGCGCACCCTCGGCACCCCCGAAGCGCGCTTGCGCGCGCTCCTGACCGAGCCGTGACCGGCCTGTCGGCGCTGGCGCTCGCGGCGGCGACGGTGTACGCCGCGGTGAACGCCTTCGGCGCCTGGGCGGTGGTGCGGCGGCGCTCCCGGGTGGCGGCGGCCTTCCTGGTCGCGGCGGCGCTCCTGACCGTCGGGGCCGTCGCGCTCGGGTTCGGCTCGCCGAGCGCCGCGGTCCTGGTGCCCGTCGGGGCGCTGCTCGCTTCGTTGGCCTCGTGGTGGAACGCACGGATCGTGCTCCGCCGGATGGTGCCGCGCCGCCACGCCGTGCGCGCCCTGGCCGGCGCCCTCGTGGCGGCGCTCGCGGTCTGGGCCTCGTTCGGCTGAGGCGCCCTCGAACGCGGGAGCGCGGACCGCCGTGCGGTCGGCTGGGCCTAGAAAGCGTTCTCGCCGGTGATCGTGCGGCCGAGGATCAACGTGTGCACGCCGTCGGTGCCCTCGTACGTGGCGACCGTCTCGAGGTTCAGCATGTGGCGGATCGACACGTACTCGGTGGTGATGCCGTTGCCGCCGAGCAGGTCGCGCGCCGCCCGCGCCGTCGCGAGGGCCGCACGGACGTTGTCGCGCTTGGCCAGCGAGACCCGGGGCGGCGTGTCCTGGCCGCGCTCCTTGAGGCGACCGAGCTGGTGGGCGACGAGGCTCCCCTTGGTGAGGTCGGCGAGCATGTCGGCCAGCCGCGCCTGCACGAGTTGCTTGGCGGCGAGCGGGGCGCCGAAGGACGGCCGGTCGGCCACGTACGCGACCGCTTCCTCGAAGCAGGCGGCGCCCGCCCCCAGCACCCCCCACGCGATGCCGTAGCGCGCCTGGTTGAGGCAGGCGAGCGCCCCGCCCAAGCCGGCGACTTCCAGGCGCTGGGCGTCGGGGACGACGACGTCGTCGAGGTAGAGCTCGCTGGTGACCGAGGCGCGCATCGATGCCTTGGTCTTGATGTCCACCGCCTGGAAGCCCGGGCGGTCGGTGTCGACCACGAAGCCGAGGACGCGTCCGTCGCCCCCTTCCTCGCGCGCCCAGACGATCGCGACGTCGGCGCGCGAGCCGCTCGTGATCCAGCGCTTGACGCCGTTGATCACCCAGTCGTCGCCCACGCGCCGGCAGCGCGTGCGCATGGCGCCGGGATCGCTCCCCGCGTCGGGTTCGGTCAGGCCGAAGCAACCGACCGCCTCGCCCGCCGCCAGTCGGGGCAGCCAGGACTTCTTGAGCTCCTCGCGGGCCCATCGGTGGATGGGGTACATGACGAGGCTCGATTGCACGCTCACGAAGCTGCGCAGGCCCGAGTCGACGTACTCGACCTCGCGGTTGAGCAGACCGTAGGCGGTCGCGCTCGCCCCGGCACCGCCGTACGCCTCGGGCAGCGTCACGCCGAGCATGCCTTGGTCGCCCAGCCGCTTCGCCAGGTCGGCCGGCAGCGTGCCCTCGGTCCACCAGTCGGCGACGTGCGGCAGGAACTCCGCGCGCACGAACTCGCGGACCCCGTCGCGGATCATCCGCTCTTCGGGGGCGAGCGTGGCGTCCAGGTCGTAGAAATCGTCGATGCGGGCGGTCGCTGCGGTGGTCATGGATGCTTGCGCGCGGTCAATCGTCGCCGAACAGGCGACGGAGCGCGTCCTCCTTGGTCGTGGTCCGAACCGCGCGCCAGCGGCCTTCGGTCTCGTGGGCGCGGCCGGCTTGGGCGAGCGAGGCCAGCGAGGCCTCGATGGTATCGATCGCCAGTTCCTCGTAGCGGTGCTCGTCGACCAACCGCTGCACCTCGCGCACCGTCGCTCCGTGGGAGCCGGCACGCTCGAGCGCTTCGAAGACCCACTCGTCCACGGTCATGCGTTCATCCTACGACGCGTCGCGCGGCACGGGCTCGTCGCCCTCGGTGCGGCGTGGCGTCGAGCTCGCGACCGTGCGCACGCCGCCGACCACCTCGCCCCACGGCACGGTGGGGCGCATCGTGATCACGTGCACCGGGCAGACGTCGACGCACGCGGCGCATCCGACGCACCGGTCGGCCTCGAGCTCGATCCGCATGGGCCCCTGCGCGGGGCGACCGCCGACCCCCCCGGTGGGCGCGCTCTCCGGCGCGTCGTCGAACGCGCGGCGGATGGCGTCCGTCGGGCACACCCGGGTGCACGCCGGGCAGAAGATGCAGCCGTCGGCGACCGCCGGGAGCGGGAAGGGCACGAGCTCCTCGGGCGCCAGCTCGGCGACCTCCAGCGCCCGCAATCGCCGCTGGTGCTCCGCGGGCAGCGGGGGTCGGTCGGCGGCTCCGCGCGGCTCCTCGGGCGCCAGCTTCTCGAGCGGTCCCAGGGCGGCGCCGCTGGCCTGCTTCATCTGGCCCCAGCCGACCCGGAAGAGGTCGCGGCGCGAGAGCGCACGCGGATCGACGCTCGGATCCAGGCGTTCGACCTGGACGACGACGAACTCGGGCGCCTGGTCGTGGACGCCCAACAGTGCTTCGGCGGCGACGATCGTCGTCGCGACGGCCTCGGGCACGTCGGCCGAACCGATCGCGCAGTCCTCGCACGCGCTGCGGCCGAGGGTGACGCGCTCGTTGGCCGCCCCCATGCGCACGAGGTCGCTCGGCTGCAGCCGAGCGAGGCACGCCACCGACGGGGCGTCGCCCGCCACTTGGGAGCAGCGGACGTCGCGGGCGGTCGGCGCCGGCGTGCGGGGGGCGAGGGCGTGGGTCGGACAGACGGCCACGCAGAGCCCGCACCCGGTGCAGTCGATCGCGTCGATCGTGACCGTCCGGGTGATCGTGATCGCCTCGTGCGGGCATGCGTCGGCGCACTTCGTGCACAGCGCTCCGTGGTGCACGAGGCACGTGGGTGCATGGAACTCCGGCGTCGCGTCGGCGCGCTTGAAGGCCCAGGCCATCACGTCGCGGAACACGTCAGCCCTCGGTGTAGAGCTCGGTGCGGCCGGGCGACAGCGTCTGTGGGAACAACGTCGCGTCCAGGTACGCATCGAAGCCGTCGAAATCGACCTGCTGCTTCTGATCCGAGAGCGCGACGGCCGGGTTGGGGTGGACCTCGATCATGATGCCGTCGGCGCCCACCGCCAGGGCCGCCTTGGTGAGCGGCACGAGCAGGTCGCGGCGGCCGCCGGAGTGGGTCACGTCGACGAGGACGGGGAGGTGCGTCTGGAGCTTGGCGAGCGCCACGGCCGACACGTCGAGGGTGTTGCGGGTGTAGCGCTCGAAGGTCCGGATGCCGCGCTCGCACAGGATCACGTTCGGGTTGCCCTCGTGCAGCAGGTACTCAGCTGCCATCACCCACTCCTCGATCGTCGCCGAGAGGCCGCGCTTCAGGAGCACCGGGAGCTGCGAGCGACCGGCCGCCTTGAGCAAGCGGAAGTTCTGCATGTTGCGGGCGCCGACCTGGATCACGTCCACGTAGCGCTCGAACAGCGGTAGGTCGGTGGCGTCCATGAGCTCGGCGACGAAGCGCAGGCCGTGCGCGTCGCACGCTTCGCGACCGAGCCGCAGACCCTCCTCGCCCAAGCCCTGGAAGCTGTACGGATCGGTGCGCGGCTTGTAGGCACCGCCCCGGAACAGCTTGACGCCGCGCGCCGCGACGTGCGCCGCGGTCGCCTCGACCTGCTCGCGCGACTCGATCGCGCACGGGCCGGCGATCAGCACCGCAGGGTGGTCGCCACCGACGGGTACGTCGCCCACCCACACGACGGTATCCGCCCGATCGTGGCGGCGCGAGGTCAAGTACTGGACCTGGTCGCGCTCCACCTCGAGCTGCATCGAGGCTTGGAAGACCTGCTTGAACAGGCTCTTGACCGTGGAGTCCGAGAACGGGCCGCGGTTCGCCGCGGTGAGGGCCTCCAGCATCGCCTGCTCGCGGGCGGGATCGTAATGCGTCCGGCCCTGGGCGGTCTGGAGCCGGCCGATCTCCTCGGCGACCTCCGCGCGCGCGGAGAGCAGCGCCAGCAGGTCGAGGTTCAGCGCGTCGATGCGGCTGCGGAGGGCGGTGATCTGGTCGTCCATGGGGCCTCCCAAGGGGGCGTCTCGATCGGCGGGCTTCGGGTCAGGTGGGCGGGTCGTCGGACGTCTCGCGCGCTCGCGCTCGATCGACGCGCCGCTCGGACGCCGCCACGACGAAGATCGAGAGCTCGTACAGGACGACGAGGGGGACGGCGACGAGGGCGAAGTTGAAGGGGTCGCCGGTGGGGGAGAGCCCGGCCGCGGCGATGAGGAGCACGACCAGCGTGATCTTGCGCGACCGCCGGAGCATCTCGGCGCGCACGATGCCCAAGCGGGCGAGAAGGAAGCCGAGCACGGGCAGTTCGAACATCAGCCCGAAGACGGCCATCAGCATCAGGACGTTCCCGATGTAGCGGCCGATCGACAGGAAACCCTGCGCCTCGTCGCCGAGGAAGGCGAGCAGGACCGGGATCGTGATCGGGAGGACGAGGTAGTACGAGAAGGCGACGCCGCCCGAGAACGCGAGCGCGGTCAGCAGAATGAAGGGCACGCCGAAGCGGCGTTCCTCGACGTACAGCCCCGGCGCGATGAAGGACCACACCTGCGCGATCACGATGGGCGACGCGAGCACCAGCCCGAAGAACGAGGCGATCTGCATCGAGGCGGTGAACGGCTCGAGCAGGGAGAAGTACGTGAGCGTCATGTCTTCGGGGAGCGGGCGTTGCAGCCAGCGCAGCACGTCGAACCGGAACGCGAACATCGCGCCCGCGCCCACGACCCAGGCGGCGAGGGCGATGAAGAGCCGGTTGCGGAGCTCGTCGAGGTGGTCGAAGAGGGTCACGAGGGGTTCACCGGACGGCGGCGCGCGTCACGACGCCGCCCGTGGCGAGCTCGCCACGGGCGGCGTCGTGGGCACCGCGGTCAGGACGCGGCGCTGCCGCCCCCTTGGGGTTTGGAGCCTTCGCGGGGCGGGTCGCCGTCGTCGGCGGTCGTGCCCGACGGATCGGACGTGCCCGGCGTGGACGTGGAGGCTTGGCTTGCCTTCGGCGCCGGACGGGGCTCGTCGTCGCCGTCCAGATCGGACCTCATGTCGCGCAGTTCCTTGCGGAAGGCGCGGACGGACTGACCCAGACCCTTCGCCATCTCGGGCAGCCGACGCGGCCCGAAGATGAGGAGCACGACTACGAGGATGATGAGGATCTCCCAGACCCCGAACGGACCGATGCGCATCAGACGACCTCCGTGGAGGCATGCTATCAGAGCGGTGCTCGGCCACACGTCCCGGTGCGCGACCGTCCGTCCCTGACGGGTCCGCACGCCGTCGGAGGGCGGTTGACACCCCCAGGGCACCGTGCTAGCCTCTTCCTTCGGACGCGCCGTGGAACCGACCGGTTCTGCGCGACGACCCCGGCGGCCCCAAGGCCACGGACACGCCCTCGGGATGCCACCCTAGCTCAACTGGTAGAGCACCCGATTTGTAATCGGAAGGTTGTCGGTTCGATTCCGATGGGTGGCTCCAAGCCGAGGTCGACGCGCGACTGCGGAACCGCGGAACGGACGCACGTGGGTAGGTGCCCGAGTGGTTAAAGGGGACGGACTGTAAATCCGTTGGCGTATGCCTACGCTGGTTCGAATCCAGCCCTGCCCACCACCGTGCGGGAGTAGCTCAGTCGGTAGAGCGTCAGCTTCCCAAGCTGAATGTCGCGGGTTCGAATCCCGTCTCCCGCTCCAGCACGACCCGAGGCACGACGCTCGGTGGCACGGAGCGGCTCCGCCGGGAGCCGCCGATCGCGTACGGCGTGCCCTCGCGGGCGCGATTGCGGTGGGTGCAGGCTCGTGTAGCTCAGTGGTAGAGCACTCCCTTGGTAAGGGAGAGGTCGACGGTTCAATCCCGTCCACGAGCTCCAAACGCACCGCGGGAACGATCCCTGTCCCCTCAGACCCCCGATCGGGGTCTGAGGGGCAACCTTGCGAAGGCGCTCCCAGCGCCGAAAGGATGCCGCCATGGCGAAAGCGACGTTCGAGCGTACGAAGCCTCATGTGAATGTGGGGACGATTGGGCATGTGGATCATGGGAA